>NZ_QOBB01000017.1:0-63105 GCF_024704855.1 Burkholderia sp. HAN2018
GACAGTTCTACAACGAGCGCCGGCCCCATAGCGCACATCGCTATCAACCTCCCGCCACGGTCCGTCGAGCCTGGCTGGATTCCGATAATATCGACGCGAGACTCACTGCCTGACTGGCTACAAAATTCCACCGCAGGTCATTGCTTTTTTTGCTCTGTTTGCCGAATAACGATGCAACGTGGTTGCGGCAGCATTGCGACGAAATTTTCATCGTCGACAAGTGCGAGCCCGGGCCGGGCGCCTCCATCGCGTACTCGATCACGGCTCTATCGTTGGAAAGCCAGCATGCCAACGGCATCGGCCGCACGATGTACGAGATCAGCTATCAGGGTAGCAACTGGTCGTCAACGTCGAGCGTGTTCATCGCGGCGAAGGCCGAAGATCGTGCAATCTGGTTTGCCCGTCGCAACGGCGAATACCTCGAGACGATTGCGGACTGGATGGGCGTCGACAAATCGACCGTGAAGCGTCGCCAAGACAACTTGACGCTTAGCACTGACGTCGACGCAGATGTTGACCCGCCTGACGAGTGGCATGACCTGTGGTTCCCGTTCCTCGGCTGGAACGACGCCG
Source organism: Burkholderia sp. HAN2018 (assembly GCF_024704855.1). NCBI lineage: Bacteria > Pseudomonadati > Pseudomonadota > Betaproteobacteria > Burkholderiales > Burkholderiaceae > Burkholderia > Burkholderia sp. HAN2018. The sequence continues at coordinate 574 of NZ_QOBB01000017.1, forward strand.
AAGATGAAAGCGACGACGACGACCCTGACGGCGAGTCGAGCGATCGCCCGAAGCGGATCGGCTAGTTGTATCGGTTGCATGGCTTGCGCAGGTTGCGGTGGATTTATCGTTCATCGCAACTTGCGCAATCGGTTCAACGCTGACGAAAAACGCACACTTGTCCATGCCGTCGTCGACACTAACGTGCATCGACTGCAAGATCATCCCACCGTGGATCGCAACGCCGGCACGATAGCGAGGCAAAGAACCGTGCAAAATTCGCGCAATCGACCGGGCTTGAGCGTCCTGAACCAATACTAATCTATATCTCCTCAATCACTACACTCCCTTCCCCGGAATCTTGTAAAAGCATTGTGTAGTTCCGCGCTGCTATAGCAGCTACGTACTTGCATTGCCTTGAAGGAATTCTCATGATCGATCTCATCGACATCAAAATTCAATTGCAGCATCAGCCGTTCGGCAACGAACGCATTAAGCTGGCTGAGAATTCGCGAGCGTCGCCGCCGACATCAAAGCGGTTCAGCAAGAAGATCGCGTTGCAACCGAACGGACCTCTTATCGACGTGACCTCGCTCGATAACGGTTCCGTGATCCACATTCGCGATTGCCCCCTCGCGCCGCTGCAGGGCCATAACGTCTTCGGTTCGAACGATGTTTGCCTTCTCGGATCGACGTTGATCTGTGCCGTACTCGATCAACTCCAAATTCCGTATACCGCCGAGCAACGGCAGGCATGGGAAGTGGGCGAATTCGCCATCGACGCGCTCGACATCACGCACCGTTTCGAGTTGCCGGAGAACCTGAGCCAGAAGCAAATCTTTGACCATATTCGGACAAAGTCTGCCTGGGAATTCCGCCCCAGCGTGATATCCGTTGGAACAGGCATTCGTATGTCTGCGCCCCGTCGCAACACCGCTTTCGTGTTCTACGACAAGCTGCAAAAGTTGACGGATCAACGCACACATTCGTTTCGACATCTACGCGCGGTCGTCGGCGACGATGCCCGCGATATTTGGACGGGCCTACAACACGCTGCCGCCAACAGCGTCCGCGCAGAACTCAAGCTGCCCAAGGAGTATTTGAAGCGGCACCGCCTGAACCGCGGCTCGGCGTGGACGATCGAGAAAACGCATCAGATCTACTGGGCCGAAATGGAAAAGCTGCGCTTCGAAGGACATGTTCCGCTTCACCAACTCCGCCACGCAATCAGCCGCATGAAGCCTCGACCATTGCGGTGCGCGCTTGAACTTTGGGCGCGCGGCGCAGAGTTGAACTCGGTCTACGTCAAGTCGACACTTGATCAGCATCGCTCGAAAATTCGTCGAATGACGGGCATCGACATCCTGCTCGACGTGCCGATGAATGAGGCGCTGCCCCTCTCCCAAATTTTCTGCCGCAAAAATGTGCGCGCGACGTTTCCGAAGTGGGCGCGCAAGTTCCCGGCGTGTGCATTTGGTATGCCGACATAGACGGAAACGCGCGTCACCGTATGCAGTAATTTCGATGGACCCGTTTGCGTTCCGCCGGACACGGGTCTATCGTCCATCAATAAGCTTCTTCAGCTCTTCGATGGTCAGGACTCTGCTTCCCCGGTGAAGCATCGCATGGCAGTTCGGGCATACGGGCCGAAGATCGGCAAGCGGATCAACCTCATATTCCTCTTTGATTTGCGACAGCGGCCGCAGATGATGTACATGGATGAAGCCCTCGCCGAGCGGGCCGTACTTCGCGCCGAAGTCGAAGGAGCAGACAACGCACGTCGTGCCCCAGCGCTCAAGACACTTTCGGCGAGCTTCGGGATTTCGCTCGTACCGATCTACCATTATGTGTTCAACGCTGCCTTCACGGTATGTCTCTCCCGGACGCACCTCCTCAGCAAACCACTGACCGGCCAACGCACTCTGATCCCGCGCCTTGACGCACGCCAACAACCGCTCCGCTAATGCAGCCTCGTGAATCTCTTCCTTCGTTTGCCGGGGTGCTCGGCGTTCAATTTCAGAGGGAGGCACAGCATCGCTCAAATCGATCACGTAATGAATCCAGTTGACGGACCGAATGTGCCGATGGTCGGCCTCATAGCCGTCCGGCAACTCACGTTGATCGAGAAGTCGATATGAGCTCGCAGGTCCTACGATGCCAGCCCCGACAAAGCCGTGGCGGTTCGCATACGCGAATATCCAATCACCGTCGGCCATGTCGTGCAGGATCACGTCGCCTCGATCGCCTGCCGCCCCTTTATAGCCGGCAGTAATTACGCCCATATCTCGGTTTCGTTGCCACCATTCGTTGATGTACGGCTGGCCGATGTTGAAGATGTGATATCGCATCGTCGTTGGTATATCGCGAGTATTCCGAAGGCAGGCCGACTTTGATGAATGCTCTTGACGCCGGAGCCGCTTGGAGACTCCGGACTCGACAGATTATCAGAATGCGTCGTTCCACTAGTTGAAGCTCTTTGCCTGCTGACTCGCCGTAGCAACGCCCTTAACGTAGAACGTGTTGTCTGGGTAGATACCAACTTCCCAGCCGCTGTCGTCGCGGTACCGCAGGTATTGACTCAACGCCGGGTTGTCCTGCGCTGGGTCCATGCGCGGAATGTTGTACGCCTTCATGAAGTTCTGTGTGAAGTCATTGAACGGCATCTGGCCGAAGGCGAGACCAGTGAAGGCGGAATAGAACTTGAATCCAGTCAGTTTGCCAGATTCGTAGGTGAAGCTCGCTTGCAGTCGCTGTGCAGTGCTTTCGCAAACAACGCGCACTGCATCAGCGCTGTACTGGCATGGATTACCTACCGGTAGTAATGCGCTCAGCGCCTGACGCACTTCATCTGGTGACTCCCCAAGGGCAATGCCCTTGATCCGTGGACCATAGGAACTGGCTGCCGGTTGCTGCGGTTTGGCTCCTCCATTCTCGCCAGCTTCATCACGCTGATCCGCCGCTTTGTCGGCAGAAGCTGGTTGCTGAGCTACCGGAAGTGATCCAGTAGCTTCCGGCGCACTCGCCGGAGAGCTGGTGTCCGTTTGCGACGAATGTTGTGAACATGCGGCGAGTGCCAGCAATGTGAGCGCGGACAGCGCGAGAAGGTGGCGCGGATACGCATTTACTTTCATGGTCTCTGTTCCTTGTGGTTTGCGCGTGCGGGGGCCCCCGCCTGACCGCACGCCGGGTTTGAGGAATTCGATGCAAGATTGGCGGTACCGCCAGACTTCGCCTTGGTCGCAGGAGCGTGGCTCCCGATATGTGATGCAAAGTCCGTAGATGGGAACGCATCATATCGTAAAGATCGGAGCATGTCCGCTCCGCTCCGAGGTCCTGATCCGAAAGCTAAACTCGTCTCTCTTCGGGACGTGTTGGCTTACAACGTCCGCGCCAATCGGGTCGAGAAGTCACTGTCTCAAGAAGAGCTTGGCTTTGCTGCTGGACTGGACCGTACTTTCATCAGCCAGGTTGAGCGTGCTCGTGTGAACATATCGGTCGACAACATCGAACGTATAGCGACCGCTCTTGATGTCGAGCCTACCCGTCTGTTTGAACGGCCCTGAACTTGGACTGCTGCGTGGCCGTGCGTAGCGCTTAACTACAGAAGCTTCGGCTCACAGGCCTCGATAGCGCGCCGGCGAGCACGATGGACGAGGTCCCGTTAGCCGCCGCTTTCGCCTCGTTCGGCTGCCATTACGTTAATGCGAACCGTTTCGCCGAGCCGATCGTCGTAATGCGCGGCGAGCACGGAGCCCGCATCGCCCGTGGTCGCCTCGCAGATGGCGTAGGCTGCGGCAGCAACTTCTCGGAGCCGAAGGGATTCAGCCCCCGAAACCATCACGAGTAGGCCACCCGCCATCGAAAGCCGGTCGGAACCAACATCGTGAATCGCCTGCTGGGCTGCGTCCTTGATACGATCTGGGCCACGTCCTTCGCCGACACCAATTACCGCTCCAGTCGTGCCGGTGAACGCCTCTCGCACATCAAGAAAATCACTTCCGGTCGGCATCTTCCATTCCGACAAATCCGGCTGCGTCCCCCGCATTGCCGTCACGTAGACGTCGACCAGGCAGTACAGCACGGAAGGGTGAGGACATTCGGGAACGAACACGACCGCGTCAGCGCAGCGTGATAGCTCGGCCGCGACCGCCCGAACCAGCGAGCCCGGAGGAAGCGGCGGCTGGGCCAGCAGCGCTACAACTCGCGCGCCGGCCTTCTGTGCGGCAGCGCTGACGATCACCGAAACCCGCAGCGCATCCGGCTCGCCGGCGGCCGCGATCACGATCACTGCTTTCGCCCTTGCGAATGGCACGTGATCATCAATTAGCGATGCGTCGCCCGACGATGCTCCGTCCGTTGCGGAGACATGCTGGAACGCAATGCCGTCATCGACGCCGAGCCGGTAGTACAGGCCGGCAGCCAATCCACCGCCCGTTTCTCCTACCCCGACGATCTGGACAGCCGGATGATCATGCCCGTGACCGATCGAACGCCGCGCGGGCCATCTCTCGAATTGAATCCCGTCTGCTGTAGTGGTCTTCTGGATGGTAGGTGCCGACATTTTTCTGAATCCCCGGATGGTTGTGGGCGTTTGCCCTTGGTGATGTTGTACGGTTAACATATCAAAATATGTACGGTTTGTGCGATGGTAATTGTTGCGTTGAGGCGGCATCCTTTCGGACATGAATACACCCGTCCCGCCCATCGAAGAACGCAACCCCATTACCGTCGCCGTTGGAAAACGGCTCAAGGAAGTCCGTCGCAAAGCCGGCAAGAGTCAGGAAGACCTTGCTCATGAGGCATCGGTCGGTCGAGCCGCGATCAGTTCGATCGAGTCGGGTGTGACAAACCCGACGGTGCTGACGCTGTCGGCGTTGTGCGGGCCGCTCGGCATTTCGCTCGCGGAGCTTTTCGCGCCGCTGACGATGACGCTAAACGACAAGGACGCACGTCGAGTCAATGCCGCCAAGCCGCCCAAGATCGAACGCTCACGATTGCGTTGACGCCGGTGCTACGGCGGCTTTGCTTTCCGGTCTGCTGTCGTTGCGGATGACCGGATCGACATGGCACCCGTGAGCACGACTTTTCGCTGATCGAACCCGGTGACGTACAGGGCGTGCTCGCTCGACCTGCCGCGGCTGGTGGCCATCCGCGTCAACCGCGCGTTGTAGGCCGCGAGGATGGGTTCCGCTTCGGCGGAATCGACCACCAGCAACGTATGTCCGTCAAAGGTTCGGCCAATCCTTCGCCCTTCGATGCCGACGGCAAGTCCCGCATGCAGGGTCGCCCCGCGCGATTGTCGAAACGTCAGGATCACCGGTCGACCGCGCAATACTTCTCGTTCGCTGAACCGGAGAACGTTTGCGTGCGCTCCCTCGAAGCAGGTCGGGCGCAATCCCCAGTCGAGTTCTCGAATCAGCGCTTGCAGTTCTTCAAGCGACGCGCCAGAGAGGTAAAACGGCTGTGCGCGACGCCAGAATTCCGCTTCCGGGGCGCGACGACGCGACGACACACGCAATGGATCGGACAAGCGACCAAGCATCGCGAGCGCCATCGCCGTCGCATGCAGCGCGCAGCCGCCGTCCCAGCAGCCTTGAAAACTGAACGCCGGAATATTCGAGCCGACAAGCGTAAGGCGTCGGCCGGACTGAAGAGCCGAATGGAGTTTCTGCACGGTGGCCTCCATCGGGTCAGTATTCGCACGGTAGTAAGAGGGTTGTTGCCCGGCGATCTGCTTCGGTGAGCACCCACAATTTTTCTCGGCGAGCGCCCAGCTCGTAGGCGGAGAGGATGCGCGTGCCGCTCACAACGGCCAGATTGTTCGCACGCGCGTCGGCCGAACAGACGACACCCCAGTCACCCCGCAAATGGCGTCGCAATAGATCATCGGCGTTGGTGCCGGTTCGATCGAGCAGATCAATCGCTCCCGGCGTAACAAGAACGCGCCCAAGAGGAAACAGATGTTCGATACTAAGCGCTGACATGATTAGGCATCCGAATTAATTAAAGCGAGCAAAGGCACCGAACGAATGTCCGGGATCAGGCTCAGGGTTGGAAAAACCGAAACGCGAGGCGACTACAGGGGCGTTTCAGGAAAGCGAGGTGCGGCGAATGGGTCGCGGGAACGGTTGAAGGCGCGACGCCCAGGCGGAGACAGAAATCGGGCAGGCAACCGCGAGGCAGAGAGCCAAAACTGGGGATTTTTGCTCGAAATCGACAAAAAACCACCCGTGAACCGCCCTTCGGTGGAGGAAATGTAGCACGAATCGACCCGATCCAATAAAAGGGCTCGATCACTTGCGCTCGAATCGGCAATTTTTACTGGATTCGTCATTCCGTCCCGTTCCGCCCCCTTCCCGGATACCCCGAATGGCTCTCTGACCAGTTTTCCGGCTCCCCAGCGGCTTTGATTTATCCTGGATACGGGTTGGCATGGGCGCGACCATACGACGGCGCTATGGCCCGGATATTTGAATGGAAGGGAATTGTAATTTTTGTTGTGGTGCGCCCACCGTTGGTTCGGGCCGTTTCGGGATCGAAAAATGGTGATTTTGCTCAATTTTTAAGCAAAACAGGCCGCTTCAGGTGTTTTGCAATCCGAAATGTAGGTCAAGGCCCGCCATAACCCACCTCAACCGGATGCAGGAATGGTCAAACGAGGTTTGATATTGCTTTCTGGTCCGATCAATTCATCCACGCGACGCTGAATCAAGGTTCCTTTGATTTAACTACCTCATAGCGGCGCTTCCGCCGCGTCTTTTCGAGAGTGATCTGCGACAGGTACTGACATTGAGCGCACCAGTTGCCCGCCGACGAAACCTGCCGTGGCCTCGCCCACCATCGATGACCGCGCGCACACTCCCATTCGAGCTTTGTATTGTTGTCAACGTAGTGCTCCGATATGCACAAGCCACCTCGTTCCGCTGCAACCGCCCGCATCGATTCGATACCGAGCCGCTTTCTCTCTTCGGTACGGCATGTCGGACACCAACTTCCCTTCAGAATCTCCGTGCCCCAAGCCATCCACTCGTGCCCCTGCTTACACTGAAAAGGGTAATGAGCCTGTATGCGCTCATAGCGAGACGCTAAACATCTGCCGCCGTGCCCGGCCGCCTTCGCTTGCAGCCTCGCAAGTCCGTCAGGAATGCGCTTACGATCCGAAGAGCATTCTTGGCACCATGCCTTGCGCAAGACGTCGTAGCCCGCGGCCTCCCATTCGTGACCCGAACCACATCTGAATCGATATTTCGCCATCCGGCCATCGTAGAGGGTCGACAGGCATTCGCCGCCGCGCTCTCGCGCACGATCCTGTATCGGCTTCAGTCCGCCTTGATATCGACGACGCTCAGCCCGTCGTTCTGTCGAGCATTTTGCACACCAGTGACCATCCAAGACGGAAGCGGCCGTGGCTTCGAATTTGTGACTTGCGGCACAGACAAAGCGGTAGTACGCATTCCTCCCGCGATACCGCTTACTCAGGCACTGACCACCTGCCTGAAGGGCGATATCGTGAATGCGAACCAGAGTCTGCTTGATCCAGCACTGATGGCATATTAATGGCCCACCGCGCCCGCGTATCCGGAGCATAAAACTCGCTCCGGACATTGAGGAAACGTGTTTGTCCGCGCATCTGAATCGATACTGATGATGCACGGTATGCCACTTGCGGTCGAGCAATACAAAACCAGCGTCCGCAAGGTAATCCTGAAGCATTGCGAATCGCTCGTCACGGGTTGTCACGAAAACAGGGCCTCGCTACCAATGAAGCAGAAAAGGAGAGGACATCTAGTATCACGATATCGGCCTAGTGCCGGAAGCGGAAAAATACATGACGCCGTTCAATATTCCGTTCGAATCACCTGCTGTTCAGACCTCGACATATGATACCGACTGCGACGCCACCAGCTTCGGCGGCGTCGGACATGCGCAGCGACAGAGATCGTCACTCAACGCCGACTGTCGACCATCCGGCCCCGTGCTCGAATGGCGTGGTCCGTCGCACACGATCACGCCGACTGTCTTGCATACTGGGCACCACACCGGGTCGTGTTCATACGCTTGTTCGCGGTCGTGCAGAACGTCTTGTCCGTCACCACCCTGCACGATGCCTCCGACTGTCGTCGTGTCACCCTTCACGATGTCATAACGCCTCATCCGCTGGCCCCCTTAAACCGCGCCAGGCCGCAGCCGAAGGCTGTTCAGCAGCGTATCCCATGTTTGCAGTGCGCCGGCCTCATCGACCGGAGAGCTTGCCTGATCGGGCGACAGGTCGTGACTGTGGGCGCCTAACAGCAATTGAATTGCCGTATGTGGCTTCGCAAGCGTGGTCGGATCGCCTGGCGCAAGCAGGTAGAAACGGTACGACGTGATCTCGCCCTCCTTCAACGCGAACAGCACTTCCTCCGCGTCCATCCCCGCCACCGTGCGCTTGCCCTGCCGCAGAATGCGGTAGCTCCCGCTCGATACCTGATCCATCTTCGCACGAAGATCAGGAAGCGTTTTTGTCAATGGCGAATTCTGGTCCCCGTCTACCGACTCGCGCATCTGGATGACGAGCAGCGCCGGTCGCCCCGGCATCAACGCGAACGACTGGCTGACCTCCTCGGAGTAGGTCGACGAGCCAGTGGCAATGCCGCCGTCAAAGCAGAATCCCGATTCGGTCGGCACCGACCAATTGTCGCGTGCCTTGATGCGCCGATAGAGGTCCGTGTAAACCGAATCAAACTTATCCAAACCGTTTGAGCCAAATGACCCAGTTGTATGGAATAACGTGTTGTTTTCGAAAATATAACCTTCAGTATGAAACGGCTGAGCGATCCCTTCAGTATGAAATTTCTTATAAGCAAAAACTTTTGAGTCAGCCGTAGGCGACAGCGCTTTCTCCAACCACGGATTATATTTTTTATTATCCCTACTACCTGGGTCAGTGCGCTTTTTTGCATTCAATTCTCTTTCGAGGCTACCAATCTTGGCCTGATACGTTGCAGTCGACACATTGTGCTGCGTCTCCAGGTTCTCTCCCCAAAATGCGTATCGCTGATTCGTAATCTCACTAGTAGCAGGTCGTTGGAAAACGAAGCGCCCGATGCACCACGGGCGCTGCTTGGACAACAAGGGATTTGTCATGGTCGGTTCCCCGGAGAACGTTACCGAGCAGGCGCAAACGCCCACCACTAAAAACAGGAGTCGCCCAATACGCGTCAGCATGATGGCTCCTGCGCATCCTGAGCAATTTGTACGATGCTGTACAGGAGCGCCCAGCGGGACCACGGGTGGTTATAGCTTTCCTGGTGCACATAGCCTCCTTGGTCAAATACCATTTGTACGCCAAGCGCCGCTCTGCCTTCATCGCCGTACGCAGGAGCTTCCGCGGACCAGACCGGTACTGTACCGTCGCCTAGCACAATGCCATTTTTTTTAGGATCGGGCGTGTCGCTGCCCGGCGGCAGCTTCGCCACCTTTTGCACTTCGAACTCGATGGTGAGGTTACGAGAATCCAGGTGCACGCGTAGCGTCCCAGTGTGCGAATCGGCGCCCTTTTCACTCAAGAACCGTGCGGCGCGCAACTCTTCCTCCGTCACATCCGGCGGCACGTTACCCTTCCAAATCACTGTACCCCATGCCAACAAATCCTCCAGCTTCTCGCTTTTCTCGATCTTGGGTCTGTCGCTCTTGGGTTTGTCGTGATTGTCGCCTGACGTGGGTGCTTCCTTGGGTTTCAAATCCCCGTCCCCATAGGCAACATACGTTCTATCGTGGTATTTATTTATTATTTTTTTCTGGTTATCCACCACAACACCCATAACTTCGTTGAAATTCTCAGATACGGTCGCCTTTATTGGTCGACGGTCGAGTCGCTCTTTGATGATTCCAGCAGGATCAAGCAATGAATTCGATTCACTCGGGACCAAGCCATACCATTTCGAATTTGCATAGATTTCCTTGTATGCACTCCCTTCCTTCGGAAACTTCATCACCGGAGTGCCGTCAAGGCGCGAAAAGATCCACCATGCCTCCCCGTTGTGGTAATCCGGCATCGGCAACAACTCAAGCGGTCCCGGCGCATTCGCGGCTACCGCCACAAACTCGTCTGCATTGCTCCCGAGCAAGGCGCCGTTGATAAAACCGTTCACCCCGCCCTCGCTGCCGCCACCAGTGCGGAACCGCTTCGCCGCGATTGGCGCCCCGGTCGCTGGTAGCACATTGTGGAACACGCCGTGCATTAGGCCCGCTCCGCCGTGCATGGCGATCGCCATCCGTGCTACTAGCCCACCCATCGAGTGCGTGAGGATAATCGCCTTGCCGCTATGGTTCTCCTCGATGATCTCCCTGATGCCCATCAGGCGTGCCGTCTTGCCGGTCTTCTTGTCCGTGAAATTCGCACCATCAATCACCTGTTGCGCCGATTTTTCATTCGATTGCAGCCAGTTGTAGCCGATCGCGTACACCCGGTACTGGAATTTCATGAAGTGCTTGAACACCTCCGAATCTTTCGTGATCACCTGTCCCCTGCGTTGTGCGCCGGCGTCGATCGCTCCATAGTCGGAAGGCTCGGTGTCCAGCAGTGGCTTGAGCGCCCATTTCTTGCCGTCAGGGTCGCCTTGAATCCAGGGCCCTTTATGCTTCCCCAGATGCATCGGCTCGTTCAATTGCTCCTGCAGCCACGCCAACATCGGCTGATAGCTCGACCGATACACCGAGCCCCAACCCCGCCTAATGGCCTCCTTCTCGTCCACGTACTGGTTCGGGTCGTCATCCTTTTCGTGCTTGCCAGCACTGACCGGCCCGAACGGTGTCACGGCGGCCTTAGTCGGGTCGAACTGCGTTTCTCGCGTGGACGCGCCCTTGAACCACAGGCCGATCAGTGCGGGCAATGCGCCCGCCTTCCCAAATAGGCCGTCCGTCTCCGGCGCAAAGAACAGCTCGTCACCGGTGTCAGCGTTCACCAACGGCGAGCCCATCACGCCTGGCAGGAAGATCACCGGAATGATTGGCCGCACGTCGCACAGCAGTTCTTTGGAGCGCGTGTCACTTGCCGGCGTCAACGTGAAATGCCCGACCGAGGCCCCGTCCTTGTCCGTGCGACCCGACTGCTGGACGACTTCGTTCTCGGCATCGTCACTGAACGGCGATCCGCCGCCGGATTGATCTGTGTTTTCGCTCATTGTCGTTCTTCAGATTCGACCATCGGTTATCGGATTCATGCCGCAGGACCGGTCGGCTTCGGCCGCAATGCACGGACGGCCAGCTTCTCGATATCCTCGCTCTTCTGCTCGGCCACGTGCCCCAGCTCGTTCGTCATCCCGGTCAGGCGTGTGCCGTCCCCGCGGATCAGTTCGTACGGGTGGTTTTTCAGCACCTCGCCCGTAATGCGATCGCGCAGCACATACGGATCGTTGAACTTGGCCTGCGGCAGGCTGTTCATATGCTGCGCAATCGAACTCGGCCCCTGACGACTCAGTGAAGCCGACTTGATCGTGCGCGGGCCTTGCGTGCCATCCTCGATGCCAGCAGCAACCCACCTCGTGTACGAGCCGCCAGCCTTGATGATGATTTCATCGGCATCAAGCACAATGCGCTTGGCCTTCACCGTCACATCTTTGCCTGCATTGACGTTCACATCATCCGTGTTGGCCGACAGCTTGATCGGACCTTTCGCCGTCACAAAGAACGCGCCCAGTTTCTGCGCGAAGAAGCTGACCTTTTCTGCGGCAGCCACAACAAACGACTTGCCCGTCGCGACGTACGTGTTCTCGTTACTGACGACGTTGACCTCTTTCTCGGCCACGATATGCGTCGAGCTGTCCGCGACCAGTGCAATGTCTTTCGGCGTCGATACCAAAATGTTCGGCTGCGCAAATCCGTTCGCGCTGCCCGTACCGCCGCCCGCCGTCACGCCGCCCGACGTATCGCCCGACACCGGATGCCGGATGTCCTTCGACAGTGCCTTGAGCGCATCCTGTCCGGTTTGCAGCGATTCGGCTTGAGCGGTTGTGCTTGCGCTGGACAGCGATTCGACCAGCATTCCCGCCTGCTGCAACTGCGACCGCGCCTCGTCCACGCCCATCTGCTCATCGTCGTAGGATTTCGAGTGTGCACTGATGGACAACCCCTTGCTGGCACGAACCGCGCCGAATTCGTCGGCGTGCAGGATGAAACCAGTGCCTAGGTACTGCCCGCGTGTGTTGCCCTCATGCTTGATCAGGTAACCCTGCGTCAGCGCCGCATAGCTCTTGCCCGTATAGCTGACCAGCCGCGTCCCGCTTTGATTCGTGGAATCATCATGGACGAACGAGTTGTAGGCGCCTGTTTTGCCGAACCCTTCCGACTTGAACCCGGACAGTAATGCGTTCGAATGCCATTGGGAAGGCGTCGTACCGCCATTGATCCGCCCCAACACGAACGGCTTGTCACAATCCCCGTTCCAGTAACCGACGATGACCCACTCCCGTGCCCTCGGCACGTGAACCGCTCCATAGCCGTTACCCGTATCGGATTGAAGCGTCGACAGCAGCGGTGAGGAATTGAAGGCGTCCGGTGGATTCTTGCGATCCCATGCGAAATGCACCCTGATCTGGTTCCGGTCGTTCGTCCACGCCTCCGCGCCATCCGGGGTCACAACAAGCGCGTGTTCGATCGACATGACCGGCTTCGGATGATCTAGCGGGCTCCGGTATTCGACAGCCGTAGGTTGCGCCTCCACTTCGAGCACGAAAAATCCGGCCGAACCATCCGCCTCATGCCCCAGCGTCTTGAATCGCTCACGGTGAATCGCCTGCTTCTCGGCCAGCGTTGCGCGAAGACTTTGCGGAAACTCGGCCGTCTGCGGGCCAATCGGGACGTTGTTCTCGATGAACCACCGTGCCTCGACCACCACAAACTCTCGCTTCTTCGAATCGCCGTCCTCGTGGCGGGGATGACCGTTCAAGACGAACCGCAAACCGGCATCCAGCCACCGCACACCGCCTACGCCGAAATATCGGCTTGCACGTGCATCCCATATTTCCACTCGCCGTCGCGCTCGCACCTCACCCATATCTGAGCTGGAGTAGCCGTAAGCCGTCGATTCGTAGACCGTCATCGGCGCGTCGGGAACGCTATGCTCGGCCTTCTGGCGGCGGTCCTCCGTGACATAGCTCGTCGCGGCAAGCCCGCTCTCTACCTGGAAATTGGACGCGGGTCGCTTGAAATCAAACGCACGCGACATGTAGCGCGTGCTCTGCATCGTCTGCACCGCAGCCCAATGCACGAAACCGTCAGATTCGTTGCTGTCGTTCGCTCGAATGAACTCAACTGACTTGGCATCGGGAAGAGTCGAGACGCGGTCAACGATGACAAGCGTCGTCTTGGGCGCGTCACCTTCGCTAACGTTTTCGTGGACCCAGTAGAAATACCAGCCCTCGGCCTCAGCCAAGCGGTTCACAAAGTGAAGATCGGATTCGCTTTGCCTGCACCACGAACGCTTGGCGGGATCAGACGACAGCGAGAAACGGTACTGTCCGCGTAGCTGCGGATACCGATCAAGCACGTCGGAAATGATCTCGCGGGCGTCTTTCTCGAGCCAGCCCTCTTCGTTGTGGGTTTTCTCAAGGAAGACCAGCGCCGATGAAAACTCGATCTGGTACGTCGAAAGGCCGCCGTTACCGCCCAAATAGGCGACTCGATGGACGAAGCCGTGGATCGGACGATAGACGGGAACCGCAAAGGGGGCCGTGACTTGCTGAATCTGCAGGGTGACAGGCTGGTGCATCAGCGACAGCAGCGCAGTATCATCACGCGTCGACGCAACGTCGATCGTGTAAGAGTAGTCACGCCCAATTCTGGCCGATCCGCGCGCACGTAATGGCACCAGCGCGTTCTCGCCGAGCGGCGTGTTCAGCATCAACAACCGCCCCTGCTGCAAAACGCCTTTACTGATCGCCTCGTAGAGGTCGCGTGCCTTCAAGTCCCCGAGTGCGGACGGTCTGATATCCATTTTCGTTATCTCTCTCAGGTTCGACCGTCAAGAAAGTGACACAAAGTGACGGTCAGCCATTCGCGACAGCAAGTCGCTCGCGCGATTTTATCTAAAGTCTGAGAAATATGTGCCGACTTGACAGAAATTGAAGCCCTGCTGCCTAGCGATGCGGGGGATCGAGCTAAAGGTCGTCCACTTGCGCTCTCAGCCGAGAAAGCGAGCGCGCAACATCGGTGCTCCGGCAAACAGACTCCATGTGCAGTTTGTCGGTTTGTCGCAGCGACAATTGGACGACGTCGCCGCAACCCTAAACTCTGACCCAGAGCAGCCTTGAGATTCTGCCTGCCGGCAGATGCGCAGGATTTCAAGACTGCTTGAATCCGCAGCACCGCCTTCCCGGTAGTATTTTCCGCCGACCTATCAACCCGCGCTATTTTTCTGCAGCGACCTCTTGTACTAGGTCTTGCAAATATTCTGATAGTGCCATCACTTTCAGACGAGTGCAGAGTTCTTCGTGATGCTTGCTCGCTAGTCGCATGCGTCCCGTCGCCATAGCCAGCAGGAATTCCGGAAGTGCCCCTCCGCCGCCCTGATTCCAGGCATCTGCCTCGGCGAGAATCACGTCTAGCATTTCGGTACTGCAATCGTCATCTACCGAATACAAGAGCTCAGAAGGGCTTGCACTACGCAGAAAAGCACCGCGCAAAATTGGATCGTTGTACATCGCGAAGTTTGACGGACATACCAACACGTGGCCGTACACACTCGGCGACCACTTACTCACCTCTGCGCGCGTTGACTTGCGCACAAGGCCGTTATTGTTCGCTCGCGCGCAGGCGAGCATATTTGCCACAACCGCAAAAATATCCGCCTGCGAAATGTCCGCGCATCGCTCCTTGGTATCGAGGTACACAAAATCACGAGCAATCTCGAGCTTAGGCCGACAGCCACTGAAAAAGAGCTTGTCTGTACTTATTGCAGACGTGGTTATATCGTTCAGCCGTGCCTGAAGCTCCGGGGCGAGTGCTTTTTTTCCCTTCATGCGCAGAAGAAGCTCTCTTTCTGCTTCCCATGAAGTTGCAATCGGCATAGGCATCGGAAGCATGAACTGTAGAGCCGAACGGAAAGTAAACGTATCCCTACCGCGTTCGCCGAAGTTCAAAAACATGTCCAATTCAGAGAGTGCTTGGGACGTCTCTGCTACGGTAACAGCGGATAGATATGCGACCGAACCGCCCGGCACAAGCGTTCGCATTCTCGCGTTAATCTCCCGAGCGCGAGCATGGTTACTTAGACAGCCAAAGACGACAAGCGCCGTTCCGTTTTGTACACTTGCTAGTCTATCCAGTCCGTCCTTTGCTGCCGAGCTTTCGGCCACTGCAGCTTTAGCATTTCCGACCACGGTTATTGTTGCGTTTCCAACGACGCTTTCCAGACCCGCTTCCTTAAGCAATTCCTGGAATTTTTCTGCAGTGAGCTCTACCAAAACAACATAATCCAGTGGAGCCGGCGTAAAGCGTCGCAGCGTCCGGATGAAGTCTATTCGGAGTTGTGTATCTGCGTCGAGCAACACACCTGCATTGATTGCGACACCCGCGGGTCTGGGTCCGTTCCGGAAGAGCGTAACCTCAATACAGTTCGTCCGCGCCAAACGCTCAGCAGCGCGGCGGGCATCATCAGGCTGGGATGATTTTCTAACCTCGAGACGCTTAACCGCGCGCTTCTCAAGGAGAAACTGGTCACCCTCCAGCTGCGCAAGGAAGTGACCGTTCTTACAGAGCGGACACGTTTGAGCAGGATAATTGCTCACCGGAGGATAGCCGAACATACCGTCGTTACGATATGTCAAATGGCAAATCACGGTTCCAGCATAGTCAGGTCCGTCGGACGTGAGATAGAACAGAGTGACGATTCGGTTCGCGGGCGCATTGTTCCGAGTGAGTCTGCCGGCTAAGCCGCCAGAGGTTGACGCGGAGATGATATACAAGTCCGATGGCTTTGCCCGGGGAAGATGCTCCACTCCTCCGTAGGAACTGAACGATTTAACTGGCGGGAATTTTTCCCAGAGGCCTTGCGTCATTGCGATGCGGGCCATCGAAAATGCCACAGCAATGATTGGTGCCGTATCCACGAAAATGCGCGAAGGCTCTGCGCCTGAGGTCCCACTCAGTGCGAAGAATGCAACCGCTGCACAAGCTTCTGAAGTGAGCAGAGGGCCGCTTGCACGGAGGAACTTGTCTGAATGCCGACTCGACAACTTACCGAAATGCACTCCAGCCGGTGCTTCGACGAGTCCTCCACCACGGTGGAACAAGTCAAACAACCACCCACTTTGAAGACGATCGTTCAAGTTTTCTCTCTGGCCTGCGTATACCTCCTCACCAGAGTAATCAAATGGAACTGCTACAACCTTATATTTTTCACCTTCATCCTTCTCAATAGTCAGTAGACGTATTTTTCCACCAATACTCTCGAAGTAGCGACGTGCCCGTTTAACCGCGATGCCATTCTCGATAAGCGTGATGAGCACGCTCTCCGCCACAAACGGGGCGAGCACAAAGATATTTGCGGTGGCCGGACGTCCGTCGAACACATTTCGAACGTCTTCACTCAGAGTTGATTCGGCAAATTCATACTCGTCATAGACGAGCAGGCAGGCCTCACCCTCGTATGCACCTTGACGAAATCTTGTTGTTAGTCTTAGAGCGCTCATGCTTCAGTGCAGAGGAACAATTACACGAATAGATGACCCAACCAGCGGTTCATGTTTGGACGGGACAGCAACATACTTACGTTGGACGTCTAGCAGCTGTGGCTTGGGCATTCCAGGTCGCGTCGGAGAACTTGCAGGCTCCATCTTGAATTTGAACTCACCCTCCATAAAACTGCGGTAACCGTGAATCCGACCAGTCCGAACCTCGATCGCGCCTCGCAGCAATTGCAGCGCACGCAATACTTCATAAAGCCCCATCCCTCGATGCCCCTGGCGAATGTCGGTCAGTCCAGGTTCGTAATGGCGCTCCAGGCACGCATGTATCACCTTCCACTCAAGGTCTAGGTCCACCCCTTGTTCGAGTGGTGTACCCATATATGAAGCGTAAAAACCTGGGCCCGAGTCAAAAATCGAAAGCTCAAACGCCTCAATGGAAGGTACCGCAGGCGCGCTCTCTTTGACTTTTGCACGCTCGACTTTTGTTCGCTTCAAAACCAGTCCACGGATTCCATTTTCCCGGATTGGGAGACCCGAGAGTTCCGATTTTCCATGCGTATCAGCATTTTCGAAGAGTTCTGACACAATCGTGGCGAGAGCTGAGCTCCAATGGACGGCCGACGAAGTCGATGCGTTGATGGCAACTTGCCGAGTGACCAATTCCTCGATGATTGCCTCGAAGTCTTCCCGTGCGATCATACGCCCGTCTGCGCCATATAAATCCGGTGGATTACCCCTTCCTCGGCTATCCGCACAAATCACGACTTGAGTGTCAGCAAAGAGGTCAGTCTTCAAACGTTCTTTGAAGAGCTTTCGACGTGCGGTCTCCAATGCATCGACTGCCTCAGCGTCGTTGAGCCCTTCTATTTCGTGATTCGCAGTTTCCAGGACGATGAGGACGGCCAGCAGCGGAAAAATCGTTGGGGATGCCAAGACGCGCGAAGCAATGTTCTTTGCCCACATAACGCGTATCGGCGCGCGTCGGCTGAGAGTCAGCAAACGCTGAATGGCAAGCACCTCAGACCGAGCGACGTCTTCCGTCATGTCCTCGTCATAGGTGTCGGGAACCGTGATATTGATGCCCTTGCTCGTGGCCAAGACATCACGCTCGTGCTCATCGACAATTAGGTCAAGCGGTAACCGGAAATCTAAAAATTGCGGCTCAGCCATTTTTGATTTGCTGAAGGTGTAGTAATCGCACGGTCTCGTCTACCGACTCTGGCCAAGTGGAGGTCTCCAGCGACCTCGCCCCCCCGTATCGGCGCTAGCCTTCAATACTAATCGCTTTTCACGCAAATCAGCTATCCACAGTTGTGAACATCGATACCGTTACTTGGTCGTCGCGATCGCACATTAGCTTGTAGCTATGGCTCATTTCGGTACACCGTAATGAGCCAGTGACTCGGGGGCGGTGGCTTGGATCAACAGGATCAACCGTCAAATTGAGCCATGTTATAATTGATCTATATGCTCTAATGATCCACATAGATTATGCGCAAGCTCTACTACGGCCGGATTTCGACCACCGACGGCCAGTCCTCAGCAAGCCAGTACGAGGACGCCACATCGCACGGCGTGCAGGACAAAGATGTTTTCATTGACGAGGGCGTGAGCGGGTATCACGTCGCCCCGGACGAGCGGGAGCAGTGGCGCAAAGCAGAGCACGATCTGCGCCACGGTGGCGTTCTCATCGTGCGCTGGCTAGACCGGATCAGCCGCCGTTATGACGAGCTGCACAGGACGATGCGTCGCTTAATGGAGCTCGGCGTTCGCGTCGAATGCACGCTCAACGGGATGGTCTTCGATGGGAAAGCTCGAGACCCTATCGAGAAAGCGACACGAGATGCTGTGTTGGCATTCATGGCTGCACAGGGCGAGGCAGACTATCGCAACCGGGCAGAGATGCAGCGTCGTGGCGTCGCGATCGCGAAGGCGGAAGGGAAGTATAAGGGGCGCGCTCGATCGCACGACTATGCGACCATCAAGGCGTGGCGTGCCGAACGGGGCGCAAGCATTCGGGAGACCGCCGAACATTTCTGCGTCGGAACAGCGACCGTAAAGCGAGCATGCGCGGAGCGCATACCGTCCTGACAGATCGCTAATCGTGACAATCAATATGACGGTGTTCGTCTTGATTGATAGCTCTGCTGGCCCGCTGGAGATATCCGCTCTGTATCTTTGACCGATGTGACACGCTACTATCGTGACAATTCCTCTCCTCGGATATACCTATGGATTGGCTCACATTCATAGCTTCACTGTTCAAAAGCGTCGCCGAACTAGCCGCCGCTTGGTCTTGGCCTTTGGCTGTTGGATTCTGTGCTTACATATTCAAGGCAGAGATTCGCGCAAAACTGAAGGACATTCGCTCCTTTAAGGCCCCCGGTGGATTCGAAGCAAGCTTCACCGAAGAACTTGCGGAAGTTGAGGCGTCATTTGATTCTGACGTTCAAATCCAGCTTGAAGGCGTAGCTGCTCAAGGCCGCGCCGGCAATCTAGGGCTCGTGCTTGATAACGACGCAGCCCACGCGAACCCCGCTGGAGTAATCATGGTGGCGTGGCGTGATATCGAACTGGAACTCCGACGTCTAGTTTATGAGTCAACAATGTCCGGCCCGTCCGGTGCAAAGAGTTGGCGCGCTATCAGCGCCATTGTGAACGAATTGCGTCAAAATGGCGTGCTAGATGAGAACCAAGTCGAAATTCTAAAACATCTACAGCGTCTTAGAAACAAGGCGGCACACGAACCGGACGCTGCCTTGTCGAAGGAAGCTGTCGACAGATATACTGTACTCGCTCGACGAATGCTTTTCGAGTTGGAAAATAAGACACCGCCGCCCGTGGGACATTAGCCTTCGTCGATGTATTGACGAGTAGCTCGAACGATGAACCGCTCACACCAATATCTCGGCATCCTACTACCGACGTGTGAAGTATCTTCCAACGACCAACACGAAGGCCAATGTGAACTCAAACAATAGAATTAAGCACGCCTTATACGATCCAAATTGGATCTACGACGGAGCAAATCGAGTACGACCTAAAGAAGCTGAGACGGTCCTTCCGGGGGAATACACGAAAGACATGGCTGAGGGCCTCTATTGTCCAGAATGTTTCACACCTATATCTCGGTCACCCAAAGACAAAGACCGATTTTCGAACGGTCGCGCGTGCTGTTTCATGCACCGTCAAGCTTACCGCAAAATACCCTGCTCGCTTCGCACACCACTTGCGGACGGCATGAGATATTTGACGGAAGAGGACGCTAAGCAAGCCATCGCGAGTGATCAGCTTGCAATTATAGATTCCTTTATGCATGACCGACCAAGCAAGCCTGATGGGGATGCTGAGCCATACGGACAAAGTGCCGTCGAGGATGAAGATGGCCCGATCGCAGCAATCCCCATCGGAAGACATCGCGGCGAAAAATTTGCTCTCCCGAGTAAGATAACCACAGTCTGGGGCTTGTGCCGACGATTCGATGTCAATCTTTATAAATACTTCGTGCTTCCCAATGCCGATGTTGCACGAAAACTAACCGACATCCTTATCGACGTTTCCACTGTTACGGACGAGTGTGAGGTGCCGCGCCTATATTACGGAACCATCCTTCGTTCGTGGAATGCCGGTCAGCATCCGAAGCCCACCAATATCCGAATGACCAGACTGCAGCCACATCCGGACGTCGCGGACTTCACAATCAAAGTGCAAGCGTGGAAACAGGAAGAAAAAGGTATCACAGACGAATCAACAGGCCGCGTCGTGCTCTTTTGGGGGAAAATCACGGCCAACGGAATCGGGTTAGCAGCCTCCGGTTTGCAATGGGGCGAATTCGCTTTACTCCCGGAGAAACATCAAAAGCTGCTAATCGATGACTGAACGCCGCATGAATCGATTGACGATGCATTAGAACGAGCACGCATCAAGCATGAAAGCAATTCGTGCCACCGTGTCAACACGGTGGCACATCGCATGACCCTATTACTTTGCTATACAACGCTTAGTTTCGCTTTACTCTTACCGCGGGTAGCCCCGCCGCCCTCGATACTGTGGTAGTTGGTGAGACGAAACACCAAGTTATCGACTTCCATCACTGGCAGCGCAAGCGCACTTGCGATCGAATGCTTTGTCATGCCGTCGGTACGCAACATCTGCAGTACCTTGTCCCACACCACCGACGTTTCACGCTCAACCGAAAGTGGCTCGGATTGCCGATAAAGTTGTGATATCTGGATCGAGAAGTTTCGATACTGCCAGTCGGTGGTAATCCTTAAGCGATGCAAGCGATAGTTCAACGCAGCGACCGACACCCGCCACCTCTTCTTGGCTTCCACAATCTGATTTACCGCATTGACCCGAGGGAGTCGCGCCTTCACATCTCCTTCCGGCATCAGAAACGCCGAGGCAAACTGGTTCGCCTCGTCTTCGACAATCCTACCGCCTTGCGGACCACCATGCTTGTGCAGGACAAGGTGCCCAAGCTCGTGCGCTGCATCGAATCTGCTACGTTCTGGTGTCTTAAACGTATTCAGAAAAACATAAGGAGTTTCCCGTCTCCACATCGAAAACGCGTCGACCGTCTTCGTGTTTTCCGCTAGCGAAAAAACCCGCACGCCCTTGGCCTCGAGTAAATGCACCATGTTCGTTATAGGGCGGTCACCAAGCCCCCATTTCTCGCGTAAAACTCGTGCTGCAGCCTCGGGATCGGGGCTATCCTTACAGTCAACAAGATCATGCGAAGGCAAATGAAACCGCGCATCCACCCAATCGCTGAGGATGAACGAAAAAGCGCCAGCAGCGAGAGCCGCATCTCGCTCGCGAGCAGACATTGTGCTCATTGACCGGAAGCTCGCCGCTTCCGGTTGTGGCTCATCGATGTCGTTGCCCAAGAAGAAAGCGACCGGAAAATTTAATGCTTTCGAGAGAGCATTCAAACTATCTTCGGGCGGCTCTGCTTCGCCGCTTTCGTACCGAATGATTGTCTTCTGATCGCAACCTAGTGTCTCTGCAAGAGCCTTTTTCGTGAACTTGCGTCGACGCCTAGCGAGACTCAGTCGGCTTGGATTAAACATGCTTACTTACGGGTCACTTCGATAGGGAATGCGTCGAGATCGTCATCATCGTCGCTGCTATTCTGATCACGGATCGGCGTGTTCCACTCGCCGGGGGCCACGAGGATGATCTTCTCAAGACACTCGGAGGCGTAGCCGCCGTCGAAATCTCCGAGCAACGACAACTCAGCTTGAACGTTGTCGCCCTTGATGAAGACACAGACGTGCCACGTCGCGTACTCGCTGAGGTTGGCGACCAACACCTCATCTTCAGGCACCGGCCAGTCTTCAGCGTTCAACAGCGGAAGTTGGTGAACCTGTTTGTTGTTGAACGCGGCCCGCTCGGAGTTCGGGCCTTTCTTCGATCGATTCTGCGGAACGCGATCGGGAATTCCCGCCCCATCGTCGGCATTCATGATGGCCAGGCGGACCTTCTTCTCGCGGTTCAGGCAGGTCGCATAGCCGCCGGTATTGTCTTTGAGCCAGCCGAGAGGCCGCAGCAGTTCGCGGCTTCGACGGACGCCGTACCGCCACGAAGAATAGCCCGGCGCACCGGGCGGATCGTTGTCGGTACAGCCAGCGTATCCCGCCACACACGCCTGCACGATCTCAATCATTATGTCGCGGGTAAGACCGAGCTGCGAGAGCCGCGATTCGACTTCTTCGAGCTTCTGATGCACGACTGCCGACATACGAGGACTCCATGTCCGTTTTTGGAGCCTCAATTGTAGTGGAGAAAATGGACATTGTGTAGGTCTCGACGGCGATATCCGAACGCGTAGCTAGTCACCATCTCGCCCACGCACGGTCACCACTCATCCTGACTGTTCATCATTGGCAACGGCATCTCCGCGTGCTCCAACTCTCACGTCGGCCCCGCCGGTTGTTACCAATCCAGCCGCCTGCAACATCGCTGTAGCGGCCGTCTCCATCGAGTTCCGAACTGGCTCAAGCCAGAGACGTGCATAGATCGCTGTCGTCTGCGTCGACTTATGATTCAACGACCGGCCGATGACCGACAGATTCGCGCCGGTTCCTGCTTGCCACGAGCCCATCGTGCGGCGCAGGTCATGCAACCGAAGATTGGCGATGCCAGCCTTATCGAGGATGATCCTCCATGCCTTCTTCGGTGACACGAGATGTCCCGCCTCGCCAGAACCCGGAAACACGAATGCCGAGTCCCCTCGCTCTTTATCCCGCGCCCGGAGAATAGCCACCACATCAGGAACCAGCGGAACGCTTTGCGGCGTTCCATTTTTCGTATCCGGGATACGCCACTCCGCTCGGTCGAGATTCACCTGATCCCAACGCATCGCAAGAACATTTCCTCTGCGCGCGCCAGTCAGCAGGCTAACCAAAATGTAGTCCCGCACCGTGGCATTTGGATATGCCAGCACCTGCTCGAAGAACTTCGGCAGTTCGTCCGGCTGCAGGAAGCGATCCCGGCTGACTTCGCTATGTTTGCGGATACCGTGGCATGGATTGATCTGGTTCCAGATTCCCCATTCGATCGCCTTGCCAAAGATACTGCTGACGAGCGCAAGCACCCGGTTCGCCATCACCTTGTGATCCTTGCTGATCTTGGTGAACAGTTGAGCAACCGTCGCCTTCGTGATCTCCGACAGCTGCCGCGACGCGAGATTGATACCGTCCCCATTACTGGAAAGGTATTTCTCGAATTTCTGCTTGTCTTCCGCTGCCGTCTTTTTGTGCGGAAGGCTGTGATTCTCGTAGTACTGGTCAAACAGCTCGCCAAAAGTCATCTCCGCGCGGCGGGCACGCTTCAGCTCGGCTGGATTCGTCCCACCGGCGATGTCTGCGATAAGGGTCAGAGCTTGCGTCCTCGCCTTATCGACCGTCAGATCGGGATAGCGTCCAATCTTGATCCGCTCTGGCTTACGATTTACTTTCCGATAGAGAATGAACGTCTTGACGCCGCTCGGGCCGATGCCGATCGCAAGACCGCTCACCTTCGTGTCGTAGTAATACTTCCAACCCTTCTCTGGCATCGGTAACGCTTCGATCGCCGCTTTCGTAAAATTCAAGGCGTCCTTGCCCGCCCGCTGCTGTTTCTCGCTATCGCTCATCGTTGCTACCATTTTGCTACTACGTGTAGCGTTGTGGGTCGGAACAGAAAATTGCAATGAGCTTAAATCTTACATCAAATCAATGGTTTATAAATTTCATCGATCGCCAACGACGTTGAAAATAGCGGGGGCACCCGATTTGGGATCAGAGGGTCGAAGGTTCGAATCCTTTCGCTCCGACCACCGGAATCAAGGGGTTACAACACAAAGTGTTGTAACCCCTTTTCCATTTCTGGCCCGTGAAAGATCCCGGGCAACCGCCGCATTTCGCGCCACGTAGTCACTCGATCCGCACGAGATCACGCGGCGCGAGCGGCAATCGATCGGCAGGCGTGCTTTCCGATGGCCGCCCTTTCGATCCGGAATATCGATAAACCAGATACTTCCCGTCCGTCTCGCCGCCTTCGTTGGGGATGATCACCCACATCTCCCGACGCCCCGAATACAGCCACCGCGGAAGCGCCTTCTCCGCGAAATAGATCCGCTCTTCGACATGCGTGACCGGATTCAGCCGGATTGCGACGCCCTTCAGGTAAGGCGATCCGTAGTTCAGTACGAAGACGAGGGCCTTGCCGACGCACCTCGACAACGCAATCCTGCCCACGAAATCGGTCTCCGGCATGTCAAGGAACGCGCGCCCGGTCTTGCGCCCCCGCCGCACGAACAGTGCATCGCCGTCCAACCCATGCGAGCGGGCGTCGAGCGCAATGCGGCTCCCGTCCGCCAGCGGGCAGGAAAGCACCTGACGCAGGACACCGGCCTCATCGATTCCCGGCGTCGCGCCGAACGTCGCTGTTGCCATCGATAAAAGACCGACAGCGAGCGCTTTCATTCGACCGTTACTGGTCAGTTGCGTCGCGAATCGACTCATTGAGGTGCAGCATCGCGGGTTATCCACTTCGGCACGCTCGCACGAATCACCTTTTTCCAGGAACAAACCGGCGCATCAACGAGGCCAACTCGAACCCGTAGCGGTACCATTATCAGCGCCCCATTGCCAGACCGGAGTTTCGTCAACCATGCCGACATCCCTGTCGTCCCTGCAACTGCCCGAAGGCCTCGGCACCATCGGGAATCTGGCTGTCGAGTTCGTCGAGGATGAACGGAAAACATTCGAGATGTGGATGCTCGAAACGGATCTACCTTTCGACGAAGCCGTGTCGCGGTTGTCAGCCTTCGTCAAGCGCCATTTCGGCGGTGACGAGCGGGCTTCGTCCGCCGACCGCTTCGGCTTCCGCAGCTGGGCGGCCTCCTGGTCCCGCGAGAGACAGGAGATCTCGGCCCAGCTCACCGGCACCGACGACGGCAGCTCGGGTTACCTCCGCAATGCGTACGACGCGTGAATGAACCCACTTGCCGCCCCCTACACCATCCGGACCTCGCATGACAACCTCCTCGACTGATCGCCCGGCAAAACCGGCGATGAATATCGCGACCGTCATCGCCATGATCATCGGCGCCGCCGTACTCGCTTTCTGCGTCGTGCAGGCCTACCGGACGACGGTCTTCCTTTCGCACGCCTCTCGTGCACCCGGTGTAGTCGTCAAGTCGAGCGGACACCCGACCATACGCTTCGAAACGGCCCAGGGCCAGCGCATCGAGTTCGTGCAGAACGGCGGCATGGACGGTCCGCCCGGAACTGTCGTGCAAGTCGCGTACGACCCTGCCGCGCCCGCGGAAACGGCCCGGGCCGCCACGTTCCTCGCGATATGGGGCGATGTGCTGTGGGGATTGCCGGCAGGCCTCGGCTTTCTGGTCCTGCCGCTGTTCGGCGCACGGTTCGTGCTCACCGGGCGATACGGGAACGCGATAAGCCGTTGAGCGGCGACGCACGGATTCATGCGATGCCCGGGCATTCGCGGCAAGTCCGGACGCTTTCATCGTCGGTCACGCTTGCAAAGGTCACGAATCGAACGAGGTGGCCGGCCCAGCCGCCGCAACCCGGATACGACACTTCCGGGAACACGCGATAATGCGCGTGGACAACCTGCATCCGCGCATGACAAACAACATTCTCAAGACCGCCCTGTGCGCATCGCTGCTCGCGCTTGCGACCGCCGGCACCGCATCGGCCAAGGCACTCGACGACGCACTCGACTGCCACTCGACCGGGCACAAGTTCGTCGCGCCGCTGCTCGCCGCCGGCGATATCCAGTCGGAGCCGATGCACGTCGAATCGAACTCGGTCAATGCATTCCGCACGAGCCACTCGCTGACCGCATACGGCTTCGGCGTCTACGTCGTGCTCGGCTACCAGGCGAACGACCCGATCTTCCGCACCGGCGACGGCACGCCGATCGGCGACTGGGCCTATGGCGTCGTGGTGCGCGGCACGAAAAGCGCGGTGGAGGAAGCCGTGCGCAAGGCCGGCAGCGACGCGACCGTCAGGCAGGCGTTTCCGTTCCTGACCGCGATCGTCTGCTCGTCGGACTGAGCGGCCGTCAGGACGATCATGCGGCAATCCTGAGGGCGGCAAGCCAGCCTGCCGCCCGTCCCGGCCCCGCTATCGGCCTTTTACGCGCCCGTATACACCACGCGATACGGGATTCCGACCTTCTCCCATTCCGCCGCCTCCTGGCTGAGGCTGTAGTCGGTCAGCGGGTTCTGCTCGACCCACGCGCTCGGCAGGCGCACTTCATACCCGCCCTTCTTCATCTGCGAAACGGAAATGTCGGGCAGCCCCGCGTCGGTTCGGCGTCGGCACAGCAGCGCCGCGAGCCGCAGGCAGAACAGCAGCGGCCACTCGACTTCGCGCGCCTGCGACAGCTTGCCGAGCTTGCCCGCGTGACCGAGGACGAGCGCGGCGAGCCGCGCCTGGTCGGTGCGCGAAAAACCCGGCATGTCCGCGTTGCTCGCGATATAGGCCGAATGCTTGTGATACGCGCTGTGCGAGATCGACAGGCCGATCTCGTGCAACGCGGCCGCCCAGCCGAGGAACATCCGCCCTTCCTCGCGCGCTTCGTCGTCGGCTTCCTCGAGTTCGTCGTAGAAACGCCCCGCCAGCGCGCCGATCCGCTCGGCCTGCGCACGATCGACACCGTAGCGGCGCGTAAAGCCCTCGACGGTCACCGCGCGCATGTCCTCGTGCTGCGTCCGGCCGAGCAGGTCGTACAGCACCCCGAGGCGCAGCGCGCCGTCGGTCGTATCGACGTAGTCGACCCCGAGCTCCTCGAACACCGCGAGCATGATCGCGAGGCCGCCCGCGAGCACCGGCACGCGGTCGGGCTTCAGCGCGATCAGCTTCAGCCGGTTGACGTTCTCCGACTTGATCAGCGCACGCTTCAGGCGCTCGAGGCCGCCGCGCGAAATGCCGTGCGTGATGCCCGGATCGTTGAAGCCGTTCGCCTCGACGAGTTCCGCGAGCGCACGCGCGGTGCCGGACGAACCGATCGCCTGGTCCCAGCCGGCCTTCTTGTACTCGCTCGAAATGATCTGGATCTCGCGCTTGGCCGCGAGTTCGGCCTGCCGCATCGTGTATTCGTCGACGTTGCCGGCGGGGAAGAAGGCGCGGCTGTGGCTCACGCAGCCGATGTAGAGGCTCTCCATCACGATCGGCGTGTAGTGCGAGCCGATGATGAATTCGGTGGAGCCGCCGCCGATGTCGACGACGAGCCGCTTGCCGGCGCTCGCCGGCACCGAGTGCGCGGCGCCCGCGTAGATCAGGCGCGCTTCTTCGCGGCCTGCAATCACTTCGATCGGAAAACCGAGCGCCGCTTCCGCCTCGCCGAGAAACTCGCCCGCGTTCTTCGCGACGCGCAGCGTGTTGGTGGCCACCGCGCGCACATGATCGGGATGGAAATCGCGCAGGCGCTCGCCGAACCGCTTGAGCGCCTCCCAGCCACGCTCCTGCGACGCGCGATCGAGCATCTTGTCGCTCGACAGGCCCGCGGCCAGCCGGACGGGCTCGCGCAGCGCATCGACGGGATAGATTTGGCTGCCCGCCGGCGTTTCCTCGACGCGTCCGACGATCAGCCGGAAGCTGTTCGAGCCGAGATCCACGGCAGCCAGCAAGTGGGGGGTTGTAACCATCAGAGGGGCTCCGTGCGCGTTCGCCCGCGGCGGCCGGTGCGACAGCCTTGGGCGATCAATCAAAGGCGACATTTTAAGCGTGGAACGCTTGCCGTTGCCACGCTTCACGGGCATGCATACTGCTCGTTTGCAAATCGTCGAAACATTTATGGGACGAAACGATTACAGCGTAGAATTTCCCGATATAAATACATCATTGTCATCAGCACGTCATCGTACCGTGAGAGTTTCCGAGCGTCCTTTCGAATCATCGCCCGAATCCCCCCCTACTCTGCCGATGTCCGTCCGTTATCCGCTTCTCAATCGTGAACTCGGCATCCTCGGTTTCAACGAGCGCGTGCTGGCCCAGGCAGCCGATCCGCAAGTCCCGTTGCTCGAGCGCCTCCGCTTCATCTGCATCACCAGCAGCAACCTCGACGAATTCTTCGAAGTCCGGATGGCCGGCCTTCAGGAGCAGATCCGCGACAACCCCGGCGCCCTGACGCCCGACGGCATGTCGTTACAACATGCTTACGATCTCGTGGTCGAACGCGCGCAGCGGCTCGTTCATCGACAGTACACGATGCTGCACGAAACCGTGCTGCCCGCGCTCGAGCAGGAAGGCATCTACTTCCATGCGAGCGACACGTGGAACGACGAGCAGCTCGAATGGGCGCGGCACTACTTCCTCGACGAGCTGCTGCCCGTGCTGACGCCGATCGGCCTCGATCCCGCCCACCCGTTCCCGCGCGTACTGAACAAGAGCCTGAACTTCGTCGTCGAGCTCGAAGGCCGCGACGCATTCGGCCGTCAGGCCGTGATGGGCATCGTGCAGGCGCCGCGCGCGCTGCCGCGCGTCGTACGCATGCCGCACGCGCTGTCGGGCTTCGAGCACGGCTTCGTGCTGCTGAGCTCGTTCATGCAGCGCTTCGTCGGCGAACTCTTCCCGCAACTCGTCGTGAAGAGCTGCAACCAGTTCCGTATCACGCGCAACAGCGAACTGTTCGTCGACGAAGACGAGATCACGAACCTGCGCGTCGCGCTGCAGGGCGAACTGCCCGCGCGCCACCTCGGCAACGCGGTGCGCCTCGAGGTGTCGGCCGACACGCCGCCGCACATCGTACGACGCCTGCTCGACGAAAGCGAGCTCGGCGACAAGGACTGCTATCGCGTGGCCGGATCGGTGAACCTCGTGCGGCTGATGCAGATTCCCGATCTCGTCGACCGACCCGACCTGAAGTTCACGCCGTTCACCGCGTCGACTCCCGCCGCGATCACGAACGCACCGACGATGTTCGACGCGATCGACAACGGCGACATCCTGCTGCACCACCCGTACGAGAGCTTCCAGCCGGTGCTCGAACTGCTGCAGCAGGCCGCGAAGGACCCGAGCGTCGTCGCGATCAAGCAGACGATCTACCGCACCGGCACCGATTCGCCGCTGATGGACGCGCTGATGGAAGCCGCGCGCAACGGCAAGGAAGTGACCGTCGTCGTCGAACTGCTCGCGCGCTTCGACGAGGAAACCAACATCAACTGGGCGTCGCAGCTCGAGGCCGTCGGCGCGCATGTCGTGTACGGCGTGGTCGGCCACAAGTGCCACGCGAAGATGATGCTGATCGTGCGGCGCGTCGTGCAGGGCGGCAAGGCGTCGCTGCGCCGCTACGTGCACCTCGGCACCGGCAACTACCATCCGCGCACGGCACGCCTCTACACCGACTTCGGGCTGATGACGGCCGACCAGAAGATCTGCGAGGACGTGCATCACGTGTTCCAGCAACTGACCGGCATCGGCGGCGAACTCACGCTGCACGAGCTGTGGCAGTCGCCGTTCACGCTGCATCCGCGCATCATCGACTCGATCCGCGCGGAGATCGACAATGCGCGTGCCGGCAAGCGCGCGCGCGTCGTCGCGAAGATGAACGCGTTGCTGGAACCGACGGTGATCGCCGCGCTGTACGAAGCGTCGCAGGCCGGCGTCAAGGTCGACCTGATCGTGCGCGGCGTCTGCGCGCTGAAGCCCGGCGTGCCGGGGCTGTCGGAAAACATCACCGTGCGCTCGATCGTCGGCCGCTTCCTCGAGCACCACCGGATCTACTATTTCCACGCGAACGGTGCCGAGGATGTCTATCTGTCGAGCGCCGACTGGATGGACCGCAACCTGTTCCGCCGCGTCGAAGTCGCGTTCCCGATCCGCGATCGCAAGCTCAAGCGGCGCGTGCTGGCCGAAGGGCTGTCGGTGTGCCTCGGCGACAACCAGTCGGCATGGCAGATGCACAGCGACGGCCACTACCGCCGGCGCCGCGCCGGCAAGACGATCCGCAACGCGCAACTCGGGCTGCTCGCGAAGTTCTGCTCGTGAACCGGCAACGCAGCGCGAGTTGCGCGCCGCGCACCAGCGTTGCCAACGAAAAAGCGCAGCCCGCGGGCTGCGCTTTTTCGTTGCGGATCCGGCATGCCGCCGCTCGCAGAACGAGCAACGGATGCCGTTACGCGATCATGCCTCGTAAGTGGCCGGCCGGATCGCGATGACGCGCGAACCCGGGAACCGCGCGGTGAACGTGCTGCCGCGCCCTTCCTCGCTCTGCACGTACAGGTGTGCGTCGTGCCGCTGCAGCACGTGCTTGACGATCGCGAGCCCGAGCCCCGTGCCGCCCGTGTCGCGCGAACGGCTGCGGTCGACGCGATAGAAGCGCTCGGTGAGCCGCGGCAGGTCGGCGGCCGGAATCCCGAAGCCGCTGTCCGTGACGGAAAACACGCCTTGCGCGCCTTCGCGCCGCCACGTCACGACGATCTTCCCGCCGTCCGGCGTATAGCGGATCGCGTTCGTGACGAGATTCGCGAATGCGCTGAACAGTTCCGTCTGCGCACCGGTGACGCCGAGCGTCTCGTCGATCGAGAACGCGATGTCGTGATGCCCGTTCGACAGCG
The DNA here is from genome assembly GCF_024704855.1 of Burkholderia sp. HAN2018. Classification (NCBI taxonomy): domain Bacteria; kingdom Pseudomonadati; phylum Pseudomonadota; class Betaproteobacteria; order Burkholderiales; family Burkholderiaceae; genus Burkholderia; species Burkholderia sp. HAN2018. The sequence goes on from NZ_QOBB01000017.1 coordinate 31,297, forward strand.
TCTGCGCGTCCTCCTTCAGGTGGTCGAACACGGCGCGCATGTCGATCGCGCGATCGACCGGCGGCTTGCTTTCGCCCTCCAGCTTCGCGAGCACCAGCAGGTCGGTCACGATGTGCCGCATCCGCGACGCCTGCTGCTCCATCATCTCGAGATAGCGCGCGCGGTCTTCCTCGTTCAGCGGCAGCTCGCGCATCGTCTCGAGAAAGCCCGACAGCACGGTGAGCGGCGTCTTCAGTTCGTGCGACACGTTCGCGACGAAGTCGCGCCGCATCGCGTCGGTCCGCTCAAGCTCGGTGATGTCCTGCGTGAGCAGCAGCTTGCGGTTCTCGCCGTACGGAAACACCTGCACTTCCAGCACGTTCTGCCGCGAGTCGCCCATGCCGCGCATCACGAGCGTCTCGTCGTAATGCTGCGCGTTCAGGTAACGGACGAAATCGGGATGGCGTACCAGGTTGGTGATGTGCTGGCGCAGGTCGCGCTTCGCATCCAGGCCGAAATGGACCTCGGCGATCGCGTTGCACCACTCGATCTGGTCGTGATCGTCGAGCATCGCGACGCCGTTCGGCGACGCCTGGATCGCCTGGATGAAGCGCGAATGCTGCTGCTCGACCTGCCGCACCTGCGCATGCCACTGCTTCGCGAGCTTGTGCAGACGATAGTAGATCTCGCCCCAGATGCCCGGCGCGCTCGGCACTTCACCGTAGACCGGCGCATCGAGCAGCCGCCACAGACGCTGCGTGTGAAAGGTACTGAAAAAGCCCTGCGCGACCAGCATCACGACGACGAACACGAGGCCCGCGGTCGGGCCGGCGAACACGCCGACCAATACGCCGATCAGCACGAGCAGCACGAGCGACACCAGAAAGCGCGCCCAGATGATGTTCATGATTCAGCGCCCGAAAGAATGAACGGCATGCCGTGGCACACGGCAGGCCCGAATACGTTACGCGTGCTTGGCGAGCCGGTAGCCGCTGCCGCGCACGGTCTCGATCATCGCATCGCAACCGGCCGGTTTCAAGGCCGCGCGCAATCGTTTGATGTGCACGTCGACGGTCCGCTCCTCGACGAACACGTGGTCGCCCCACACCTGGTCGAGCAGTTGCGTGCGACTGTGCACACGCTCCGGATGCGTCATGAAGAAATGCAGCAGGCGGAACTCGGTCGGGCCGAGATCGAGCTTGATCTCGCTGCCTTCCGCATGCGCGGCGACGCGATGCGTGGCCGGGTCGAGGCGCAGCCCGTTGATCGACACGACGTCCTCGGTCAGCTGCGGCGCACGACGGCGCAGCACGGCCTTGATCCGCGCCATCAGTTCCTTCGGCGAGAACGGCTTCGTCACGTAGTCGTCCGCGCCGATTTCGAGGCCGAGCACCTTGTCCTGCTCGTCGCCGCGGGCGGTGAGCATGATGATCGGGATGTGCTTGGTCCGTTCGTTGTTGCGCAGGTCGCGCGCGAACGCGATACCGGATTTGCCCGGCAGCATCCAGTCGAGCAGCACGAGATCGGGCAGCACGTCGCTGATCAGGTTCTGCGCCTGTTCGGCGTTGTACGCACGAATCGGGCAGTGACCGGCGTGCTGGAGATTCACCGAGATCAGTTCGGAAATCGCGGGCTCATCTTCAACGACGAGAATGTTGCTGGGCATCGGCACCTCTTTTTTCCCCTGTACGGAGTCGATTAACTGTTGGCTTCGCGATCGAGCGTGTCGCGCGGCTGGTGCCGCACGTCCGTGCCCTTCACGATGTAGATGATGAATTCGGCGATGTTCTTCGCGTGGTCGCCGATCCGCTCGATCGCCTTCGCGATGAACAGGTATTCGAGGCCGACCGAGATCGTGCGCGGATCTTCCTGCATGTACGACACGAGCTTGCGCACGAACGCACGGAATTCCAGGTCGATCTCCTTGTCGTCCTTGACGATCTGTGCGGCGGCCACCGTATCGAGACGCGCGAACGCGTCGAGCGCACGGCGCAGGATCGTCACGGCCATCTCGCCCGACACCTTGATCTCGGCGATGTTGACCGCACGCGCGGCCGGCTCGTCGACCAGGCGGCGCACGCGTTTGGCGATCTTCTCGGCCTCGTCGCCTGCGCGCTCGAGGTTCGTAATCGTTTTCGAAATCGACATCAAAAGACGCAGGTCACGCGCGGCAGGCTGCCTCCGCGCGATGATGTTGCCGCACTCCTGGTCGATGTCGACTTCCATCGCGTTCAGCGTTTCCTCGGCCGCGATCACCTTCTCGGCCGTATCGCGATCGAACTCGTTCAGCGCGTGCATCGCGCCGACGATCTGCGACTCGACGAGCCCGCCCATTTCCAGCACTTTCGACGACACGGCATTGAGGTCCGCGTCGAACTGGCTCGACAGATGTTTATCCGACATGGCTGTTGTTCTCCGTCATCAACCGAAACGGCCGGTGATGTAGTCTTCCGTTTCCTTGCGCACCGGCTTGATGAAGATCTTTTCGGTCTCGCCGAATTCGATCAGCTCGCCCAGGTACATGTAGGCCGTGAAATCCGAGCAGCGCGCCGCCTGCTGCATGTTGTGCGTGACGATCACGACCGTGTAGTCGCTCTTCAGCTCCGCGATCAGCTCTTCGATGCGGCCGGTCGAGATCGGGTCGAGCGCCGAGCACGGTTCGTCGAGCAGCAGCACTTCCGGACGGATCGCGATGCCGCGCGCGATGCACAGACGCTGCTGCTGGCCGCCCGAGAGGCCGTAGCCGCTCTGGCTCAGCTTGTCCTTCACTTCGTTCCACAGCGCGGCCTTCGTGAGCGCCCACTCGACGCGGTCGTCCATTTCCGAGCGCGTGAGCTTTTCGAACATCTTCACGCCGAACGCGATGTTGTCGTAGATCGACATCGGGAACGGGGTCGGCTTCTGGAACACCATGCCGATACGTGCGCGCAGCAGCGAGATGTCGCGCTTCGTCGTCAGCAGGTTCTCGCCGTCCATCAGGATTTCGCCTTCGGCGCGCTGCTCCGGATAGAGCGCGAACATCTTGTTGAACGTGCGCAGCAGCGTCGACTTGCCGCAGCCCGACGGGCCGATGAACGCCGTCACCTTCCCTTCGGGAATGCTCAGGTTGATGTTCTTCAGCGCATGAAACTTGTTGTAGAAGAAGTTGAGGTTGTTGACCTCGATCTTCGCGTTCAGCGGCTCGAGCGGACGGCCGTGCGCCGCTTCGTGCGTGCCGGCCGGCGCAGCGGTGCGCTCGACAGGATTCAGGTGGCTTTCTGCCATATTCATCGGATTGCTCCGCCGTTACTTTTTCGAGAAGATCGTGCGCGCCAGGATGTTGAGTCCGAGCACACCGAGCGTAATCAGGAACACACCCGCCCATGCGAGCGCCTGCCATTCCGCGAACGGGCTCATCGCGAACTTGTAGATCGTGACGGGCAGGTTCGCCATCGGCTGGCTCATGTCCCACGAGAAGAACTGGTTCGACAGCGCGGTGAACAGCAGCGGCGCCGTTTCGCCGGCGATCCGCGCGACCGCGAGCAGCACGCCCGTCACGATCCCGCCGACCGATGCGCGCAGCGTGATCTTCAGCACCATGCGCCACTTCGGCGTGCCGAGCGCGAAGGCCGCTTCGCGCAGCGCGTTCGGCACGAGCTTCAGCATGTTCTCCGTCGTGCGGATCACGATCGGAATCTGCAGCAGGGCAAGCGCGATCACGCCGGCCCAGCCCGAGAAGCGCCCCGACTTCGCGACGACGATCGCATACACGAACAGGCCGATGACGATCGACGGCGCCGACAGCAGGATGTCGTTGATGAAGCGGATCGTGCTCGCCAGCAGGTTCTTCTGACCGTATTCGGCGAGATAGACGCCCGCGAGGATGCCGATCGGCGTGCCGACCAGCGTGCCGAAACCGCACAGCAGCAGGCTGCCGACGATCGCGTTGGCGAGACCGCCGCCTTCCGTGTTCGGTGCCGGCGTCGATTCCGTGAACAGTTGCAGCGACAGGCCGCTGACGCCGAGATGCACCGTCGTGTAGAGAATCCACACGAGCCACAGCAGCCCGAAGGCCATCGCGCCGAGCGACGCGGCCAGCGCGATCGCGTTGACGGCCTTGCGCTTGCGCTGCAGGCGGTTGCGCATCGCGTCGAGCACGGCGCCGTCCGGCCCCGGGAAATTCATGATGGGCTCGCTCATTTCTTGCCCTCTCCCTTCTCGAGACGAAGCAGCAGCAGTTTGGAGATGGACAGCACGATGAACGTGATCAGGAACAGGATCAGGCCCAGCTCCATCAGCGCGGACGTATGCAGGCCCGGTTGCGCTTCCGCGAATTCGTTGGCCAGCGCCGACGTGATGCTGTTGCCCGGTGCGAACAGCGACACGCTGTCGAGCAGGTTCGTGTTGCCGATCACGAAGGTCACGGCCATCGTCTCGCCGAGTGCACGGCCGAGGCCGAGCATCACGCCGCCGATCACACCGGTCTTCGTATAGGGCAGCACGACCTTCCACATCACTTCCCAGGTCGTGCAGCCGATCCCGTATGCCGACTCCTTCAGCAGCACCGGCGTGACTTCGAACACGTCACGCATCACCGATGCGATGTACGGGATGATCATGATCGCGAGGATCACGCCGGCGGCAAGGATGCCGATACCGATCGGCGGGCCGGCAGTCAGCGGGCCGAGCACCCAGATGTCCTTGAACAGGCGGCCGATCGGCTTCTGGAAGTATTCCGCGAAGATCGGCGCGAACACGAGCAGGCCCCACATGCCGTACACGATCGACGGAATCGCGGCGAGCAGCTCGATGGCGATGCCGAGCGGACGGCGCAGCCACACGGGCGACAGCTCGGTGAGGAACAGCGCGATGCCGAAGCTGACCGGCACGGCGATGACGAGCGCGATGATCGACGTCACGATCGTGCCGTAGATCGGCACGAGCGCGCCGTAGAGGTCCGAGTTGGGATCCCACTCGGATTGCCACAGGAAGCCGAGGCCGAACTTCTGGATGGTCGGCATCGACGCGATGATCAGGGAAACGATGATCCCGCCGAGCAGCAGCAGGGTCACGATGGCGGCGAGCCGTGCAAGACCGCCGAATACGACATCCCCGAGGCGGCTCGGCGCGCGTTGCTGCGCAACGTCGGCGGACCGTGAGGACGTATAGGAAATATCAGACATGGGTGCCTGCTTTTGATTGCCGGGCGCCGTAACGCCCGGCTTTACCGCACACACTGCCCGACCGGCACGGCCGGGCAGCGAACCGCTGCAATGCTTACTCGGCGGCGACCGCCTTGCCCGACGCGTCCGTCACCTTGACCTTCCACTGCTTGCGGATTTCCGCTTCGACTGCCGGCGGCAGCGAGATGTAGTCGAGGCTGTCAGCAGCCTTCTCGCCGTTCTTGAACGCCCAGCTGAAGAACTTCAGCGTTTCCGCGCCCTGCTCCGGCTTTTCCTGCTTCGCGTGCAGCAGCACGAACGTCGCGCCGACGACCGGCCAGGCTTCCTTGCCCGGCTGGTTCGTCAGGATCTGGTAGAACGACTTCGACCAGTTCGCGCCTGCAGCAGCGGCCTTGAACGTTTCGGTCTTCGGCTCGACCACCGTGCCCGTCGAGTTCTTCAGGGCCGTGTAGATCATGTTGTTCTTCTTCGCGTACGCCCACTCGACGTAACCGATCGCGCCCGGCAGGCGCTGCACGAAGGCCGCGACGCCGTCGTTGCCCTTGCCGCCCGTGCCCGTCGGCCAGTTGACCGTCGTGCCTTCGCCGATCTTCGACTTCCACTCGTCGTTGACCTTCGACAGGTAGTTCGTCCAGATGAAGCTCGTACCCGAGCCGTCAGCGCGGCGGACCACGGCGATGTCCGTGTCCGGCAGCTTGACCTTCGGGTTCAGCGCGGCGATCGCCGGGTCGTTCCACTTCTTGATCTTACCGAGGTAGATGTCGCCGAGCACCGGGCCCGACAGCGTCAGTTCGCCGGCCTTCACGCCCGGCACGTTGACGACCGGCACCACGCCGCCGACCACCGTCGGGAACTGGAACAGGCCTTCCTTCGCGAGCTCGTCATCCTTCAGCGGAGCGTCCGAGCCGGCAAAATCGACCGTCTTCGCGATAATCTGCTTCAGGCCGCCCGACGAACCGATACCTTGGTAGTTGACCTTCGCGCCGCCGGTCTGCTGGTAGTCAGCAGCCCATTTCGTATAGATCGGCATCGCGAACGTGCTGCCTGCGCCCGTGATGTCGGCAGCGTGGGCGGCGACGGCGAAAAGCGCGCCAGCCAGGCCGGCAATCGCGGTTTGCATCAATTTCATGAGACCTCCAGTGTGTGAGCGGATGACTACGGCACCGCGAAGGTTAGGGGCTCCTCATGACGGTAATGTGACAATCGATGAAACTGGCGTGACAGTAACATGACTGGTTGAAAGGGAGTAACAGGGTCGGCGCGCGTGGCGCGCAGACGGCGCCGGAGGGGCGATGGCGGCAGGAATTGCCGGCCCGGAAGGGACAGGATGACGCCCCGTTTCTCACTGTGTGACGGGATCGCAGCGCCGCGTCGGTGGTACGAAAAGCCTCCGCCGGCGGCTGGCCCGATCTCGGGGTCGGACGATTTTTCGTCCGGGGAATGCAGCAGTCGATATGCGTTACTTATAGGTATCGCAAACCTTTGCGTCTGATGAAATCGCGGCGCCCGAAGGCGCCGCATGCCGGTTCACCGGAACGCCGGCGCGCGGGCGTCCGACCGCCCTCGCACCGGGCCCGCGCGTCAGGCCGTCGCCGCGCGCACCGCGTCGGCGATCGTCTCCGCATGGCGGACCGCGTCGGCCGCTTGCTGCGCTTCGACCATCACGCGCAACACGGGCTCGGTGCCCGATGCGCGGATCAGCACGCGGCCGCTGCCGGCGAGCGCGGCCTCGGCTGCGTCGATCGCTGCGCGAATCGACGTGCTGCCCTTCCAGTCGGCACCTGGCTTCATCCGCACGTTGATCAGCTTCTGCGGGAACAGCGTGACGCCGTCGAGCATCTGCGCGAGGGTCTGGCCGCTGCGCTTCAGCGCAGCCAGCACGAGCAGCGCCGACACGATGCCGTCGCCGGTCGAGTGGCGATCGAGCGACAGGATGTGGCCCGAGCCTTCCGCGCCGAGTTGCCAGCCGTGCTCGCGCAACTGCTCGAGCACGTAGCGATCCCCGACCGCCGCCCGCACGAACTTCACGCCCGCGCGCTGCAGCGCGACTTCGACGGCGAGATTCGTCATCAGCGTGCCGACCGCGCCCTCCACCTTGCCGTCGGTCGCGATCCGGTCCTTCACGAGCACGTAGAGCAGCTCGTCGCCGTTGTACAGGCGACCGGTCGCGTCGACGACCTGCAGGCGGTCCGCATCGCCGTCGAGCGCAATGCCGAGATCGGCGTGGTTCGCGCGCACCGCGCGCACCAGCGCGTCCGGCGCGGTCGCGCCGACGCCGTCGTTGATGTTGAAGCCGTTCGGCGCGACGCCGATCGGGATCACGTCCGCGCCGAGTTCGTGGAACACGTGCGGCGCGATCTGGTACGCGGCACCGTGCGCGCAGTCGATCACGAGCTTCAGCCCGCGCAGGTCGAACGCGGCCGGGAACGTGCTCTTGCAGAATTCGATGTAGCGGCCGGCCGCATCGTCGAGGCGGCGCGCCTTGCCGAGACCGTCGGACGATGCGCATTCGAGCGGCTTGTCGAGCCACGCTTCGATCGCGGCTTCGGTGTCGTCCGGCAGTTTGTTGCCGTCAGCGGAGAAAAACTTGATCCCGTTGTCGCGATACGGATTGTGCGACGCGCTGATCACGACGCCCGCCGACAGGCGCAGCGCGCGCGTCAGGTAGGCGACCCCTGGCGTCGGCATCGGGCCGGCCAGCATCACGTCGACACCCGCCGCCGAGAACCCTGCCTCGAGCGCGGCTTCGAGCATGTAGCCCGACACGCGCGTGTCCTTGCCGATCAGCACGGTCGGCCGCGAGCCTGCCGCGCCATCGGCCGAGCTGGCCAGTACCTTGCCGGCCGCGTAGCCGAGACGCAACACGAAATCCGGCGTGATGGGTGCCTCGCCCACCGTGCCGCGAATGCCGTCCGTGCCGAAATATCGACGTCCCATAGCGAATCTTCCTCCTTCGTCTTCTGACTTATCGTTGCCGCGCGGCTTCACGCACGGCATTCCAGACTTTCAACGCATCGACCGTCGCCGCGACATCGTGCACGCGCACGATCGCCGCCCCACGCTCGACCGCGCACAATGCGGCCGCCACGCTCGCCGCGACGCGCTCCATCGGCGGCTTGCCGCCGATCACCGCGCCGAGCATCGACTTGCGCGACATGCCTGCGAGTATCGGATACGCGCGCCCGTCGGGCCGCGCGGGCGCCGTTTCCGGCAGTGCGGCCAGGAGTGCATAGTTGTCGTCGACGACCGCCTTGCCGAACCCGAAACCGGGATCGACGCAGATCCGCTCCGGCGCAATCCCCGCGTCGCGCAGTGCCTGCGCGCGCGCGGCGAGAAAGTCGCGCACGTCGGTCACGACGTCACCGTAATCGGGTTCGCCGACCTGCATCGTTTGCGGCTCACCGAGCATGTGCATCGCACACAGCCCGCAATTGCCCTCGCGCACCGCGTCGATCGCGCCCGGCTGGCGGAACCCCCAGATGTCGTTGATCAGGTCGGCGCCTGCGGCCAGCGCCGCGCGCATCACGGCCGGCTTGTAGGTATCGATCGACAGCGGCATGTTCAACGGACGCAGCGCTTCGACGAGCGGGATCACGCGCGCGAGTTCCTCGTCGAGCGGCACCGGCGGTGCGCCGGGGCGCGTGGATTCGCCGCCGATATCGAGAAGATCGGCGCCTTCGGCAATCATCCGCTCGGCCTGGCGCAGCGCATCGTCGCGCGCGAGGAAGCGGCCGCCGTCGGAGAACGAATCGGGCGTGGCGTTGAGAATGCCCATCACGAGCGGGCGCTCGAACGTCAGTTCGAAGCGGCCGCACCGGAGTGGTGCGGGAATTTGGGGGGAAACAGCGGAATCGGACACGGGCAACTGGCGTGAATGAATGCAAAACGGGCCGGTGTGAAGACACACCAGCCCGTGAACGGTGCTAAAGAGCGGAGATTATGCCGCCGGCGAAGCAGGCGCCGGCGCGTTGCCGGCCTTCACCTCGGCGCTGCTGCCGCCACCCGACGAATCGCCGCCGACAGCCGGCGAGCTCTTCGGGGAGCGCGGCGGACGGCCTTCCATGATGTCGTTGATCTGATCGGCATCGATCGTCTCCCACTCCATCAGCGCGGCGGTCATCGCTTCGACCTTGTCGCGGTTCTCTTCGAGCAGGCGGCGCGCAAGGCCGTACTGTTCGTCGAGCACGCGGCGGATTTCCGAATCGACCTTCTGCTGCGTCGCTTCCGAGATCGTGCGCGTGAAGCCACGGCCGAACGGCGATGCATCGTTTTCGTCGTCGACGTAGACCATCGGCCCGAGCGCATCGGTCATGCCGAAACGGGCGACCATCGCGCGCGCCGTCTGGGTTGCCTTGTTGAAGTCGTCCGATGCACCGGTGCTGACGAGGTTCATGAACAACTCTTCCGCCACCCGGCCACCGAACAGGATCGCGAGGCGATCCATCAGGTAGTCCTTCGAATACGTTTCGTTGTCATGCTCCGGCAACTGCCACGTGACACCCAGCGCGCGACCGCGCGGAATGATCGTGACCTTGTGCACGGGGTCGGCCTTCGGCAGCAGCTTCGCGATCACCGCGTGGCCCGACTCGTGATACGCGGTCGCACGCTTCGCTTCCTCGCGGATCACGGCCGACTTGCGCTCCGGACCCATGAAGATCTTGTCCTTCGCGTCTTCGAAATCCTGCATCTCGACGATGCGCTTGCCGCGGCGTGCGGCGAACAGCGCAGCCTCGTTCACGAGGTTCGCGAGATCGGCGCCCGAGAAGCCCGGCGTGCCGCGCGCGATGACTGCCGCATCGACGTCGTTCGCGATCGGTACCTTGCGCAGGTGCACGCGCATGATCTGTTCGCGGCCGCGGATGTCCGGCAGACCGACGTAGACCTGGCGGTCGAAACGGCCCGGACGCAGCAGCGCCTTGTCGAGCACGTCGGAACGGTTGGTTGCGGCGATCACGATCACGCCCGAGTTCGCCTCGAAGCCGTCCATCTCGACGAGCATCTGGTTCAGCGTCTGTTCGCGCTCGTCGTTGCCGCCGCCCATGCCGGCGCCGCGATGACGGCCGACCGCGTCGATTTCGTCGATGAACACGATGCACGGTGCATGCTTCTTCGCCTGTTCGAACATGTCGCGCACACGTGCCGCGCCGACGCCGACGAACATTTCGACGAAGTCCGAACCCGAGATGCTGAAGAACGGCACTTTCGCTTCACCCGCGATCGCGCGGGCCAGCAGCGTCTTGCCGGTACCCGGAGGGCCGACGAGCAGCACGCCGCGCGGAATGCGGCCGCCCAGCTTCTGGAATTTCTGCGGATCGCGCAGGAAGTCGACGAGCTCGGACACTTCTTCCTTCGCTTCGTCGCAACCCGCGACGTCGGAGAAGTTCACCGCGTTGTTGTTCTCGTCGATCAGCCGCGCGCGGGATTTGCCGAACGAGAACGCGCCGCCTTTGCCGCCTCCCTGCATCTGCCGCATCATGTAGAACCAGAACACGATGATCAGGATCGTCGGCCCGAGGTAGTACAGCGCGGACATCAGCGCGTTCGGCTCGTCGTCGGCCTTGCCGCTGACCTGCACGCCGTACTTCATCAGATCGCCAACCATCCAGATGTCGCCGGGCGACACGATCTGGTATTTCTGGCCATCAGCCGGAGTGACGGTGAGGTTGCGCCCCTGAACGATGACGTTCTTGACCTTGCCGTTCTTGGCGTCGTCCATGAACTGCGAATAGGACACGCCTTCCTGGACGCGGGGCTTGTCGAACTGCTTGAACACCGTAAACAGCACCAGTGCGATCACCAGCCACACCGCTGCCTTCGAAAACATATTGTTGTTCAAAGCACCACTCCTTCACTCGTAGACGAGCGCCTACATTTTCCTTGCGGCGCCCCTCGGTCATTCTAATCCAGTCCGACCACCCTCGCCATAAGCATTGACAACCGCCGCGATAGCGCTTCGCTTGTCTGGCAAGGGCCGGAGCCCGTTTGCGGCACCCCGCCGCGCATCAGCGCGGACGTTTCAGATGCCGACCCAAAATGAACGTTTCGGACGATTTGTCGCGGGACGCCTTCGGCTTGCGCGGCGCGACGGTCTTAAACTGCTGTTTGAATTTCTCGACGATCTGGCTGTAGCCGCTGCCGTGAAAACATTTCACGAGCAACGCACCATCCGGCTTCAGATGGTTCTGCGCGAATTCGAGCGCCAGATCGCAGAGATGCTCGATGCGCGCCGCGTCCGCCGAGGCCACGCCGGAGAGGTTGGGGGCCATGTCGGAAATAACAAGGTCCACCGCGCGGCCTTCGAGCAATTCCTCGAGCTGGTGAAGGACGTCATCCTCGCGGAAGTCGCCCTGGAGGAAGTGGACGTCGGCGATCGGCTCCATCGGCAGGATGTCGAGCGCGACGATCGTGCCGTCGATGCCGCCTTCGCGCTCCGCGTCGCGCTTCTTGCCCTGCGCGAGCTTGTTGCGGGCATACTGGCTCCAGCTGCCCGGCGTCGCGCCGAGATCGACGATCACCTGGCCCGGACGGATCAGCTTGTCCTGCTCGTCGATTTCCTTCAGCTTGTACGCGGCGCGCGCGCGATAGCCCTCCCGCTGCGCCATTTTGACGTACGGGTCGTTGATGTGGTCGTGCAGCCAGTGCTGGTTGAAGCGGTTTTTTGCCATTCGAAAGAGAGATTGCTGCCAATTGCTTCGTGAAGCCGCGCTTTTAGCGGATAATACGCGTCTTCTTCGCGCGGCTGCGGCCCCTTTTCGGGCCCAAGCCGCGATTTTACGTGGTTTCGGCGCACGGCTGACGCGGTAACTACCCGCGATCGCTTTTCAGTCAGCGCGCCCTTATTTAGATTTCGACATTTCCATGCCCGCCCTTTCGCTTTCTCCCGCCGAGCGCTCCGCGCTGCGCTCCCAGGCCCATGCGCTCAAGCCCGTCGTGCTGATCGGCGCCGAAGGGCTCACCGACGCCGTGCTGAAGGAAATCAAGGTGCACCTCGACGCGCACCAACTGATCAAGATCCGCGTATTCGGCGACGAACGCGACGCGCGCATCGCGATCTACGACGAGATCTGCGATCGCCTGAGCGCGGCGCCGATCCAGCACATCGGCAAGCTGCTGGTGATCTGGAAACCCGAAGCTGCCGTTGCGGCCCCGGCCCGCGGCCGTCGTGCCGGCACGCTGCCGAGCGCGGCCGAAGCCGTGGACGACAAGAAAGGCCGTGCCCCGCGCACCGTCAAGGTCGTCAAGGTGTCGCCGAACGCGAGCCCCGTGCGCCGTCCGCGGCCGGTCAAGGTCACGGTGCGCGGCAACGAACGCGTGACGGCGGGCGGTACCGTGAAGCGCGCGAAAAAGCGCCAAGCCAGCACGAAGCGTCCATTCCAGGACAAGTAAGCATCGGGGCGGTACGGCTGCGCCGTACCGCCACCCTGCCCGCGGGCCCGGCATCGACCGGGCCTGCGCGGCACACACGTCAGGCGTCGCGCGCCGGCAGACGCCAGATCAGCATCAGCCCCAGTACGCTCTCGACGAGGTAGAACACGCTCGAGACGCCGTGCAGCATCCCGAAGCGGCTCGCATACGGCGAATTCGCGATATCGGTGCCCGCGTCCATCGCGGCGACCCGCAGCGCGTTCATGAACGGCTGCAGCGCAAAATACCCGACCAGCACGCATACGACCATCGCGGCGACGACCCAGCGCACGCGGCGATATTCGCTGCTGCCGCGTCGAACCTGCTGGTTCGACAGCGCGAGCAGCAGCACGCCACATACGACACCGAGGATCGCCTCGATACGGAACAGCTGGGCGGCGACCGAACCGGCCGTCATCCGCTCCAGCGTCTTGAACAGCACGGGCGCGACCGCATACCCGATCGTCAGCAGGCTGCCGACCCACACGGCCGACAGCAGACGGAACACGCGATGCGGCATCGTGTCGCCCCGCTTCAGATGTAGCTGACCGAGATGATTTCGTATTCGCGCACGCCGCTCGGCGCCTGCACGGCCGCGACGTCGCCTTCGGACTTGCCGATCAGTGCACGCGCGATCGGCGAGCTGACCGAGATCAGGCCGTGGTCGATATCGGCTTCGTCGTCACCGACGATCTGGTACTTGACGGTGTCACCCGACTCGAGATCCTCGAGTTCGACGGTCGAGGCGAAAACCACGCGGCCTTCGGCGTCGAGCACGGTCGGATCGATGACCTGTGCGGCCGACAGCTTCGATTCGATTTCCGCGATACGACCCTCGATGAAGCCCTGCTTTTCCTTCGCGGCATCGTATTCGGCGTTTTCGGACAGGTCGCCCTGTGCGCGGGCCTCCGCGATCGCGTTGATCACGGCCGGCCGCTCGACGGACTTGAGGCGCTGCAATTCATCGCGCAGTTGCTCTGCGCCACGCTTTGTCAACGGAATGGTGCTCATAAACGGCTCAATCGCTAAAAACGGCTATAAAAAAAATCACCGCGATTAAGCGCGTTTCCGATGCACTGGAAACACCGCCTAATCGCGGCACGTGTTGCTTCTACAGGTAACTGACTGCTTAGTTTAGGCGAGCGTGAAGACCTTGTAAATCATAGACTTCCAGATCCTTCAGGTAGCGCAAGCCTTCGACTGCCGCGCGCGCGCCCGACATCGTCGTGTAGTACGTGACCTTGTGCGCCTGCGCGCTCATGCGGATCGAACGCGAATCGGCGATCGCCTGGCGCGTTTCGTCGACCGTCGTGAACACGAGTGCGATCTCGCCGTTCTTGATCATGTCGACGATGTGCGGACGGCCGTCCTTCACCTTGTTCACGACCTTCACCGGCACGCCGGCCGCTTCGATCGCGGCAGCCGTGCCCTTCGTCGCGACGATCGGGTAACCGAGGTCGTGCAGCATGCGCGCGACTTCGACCGCCTTCGGTTTGTCCGCATCCATCACGGTCAGCAGCACCGTGCCCGACTCCGGCAGGCGCGAACCGGCCGCGAGCTGCGACTTGAACAGCGCTTCGCCGAACGTCTGGCCGACGCCCATCACTTCGCCGGTCGAACGCATTTCAGGCCCGAGAACCGGATCGACGGTCGGGAACTTGACGAACGGGAACACCGCTTCCTTCACGCTGAAGTACGGCGGCTCGACTTCCTTCGTCACGCCCTGCTGCGCGAGCTTCTGGCCGACCATCGCGCGCGCCGCGATCTTCGCGAGCGGCAGGCTGGTCGCCTTCGACACGTACGGCACCGTGCGCGATGCGCGCGGGTTCACTTCGAGCACGTAGATGATGTCCTGCTTCGAACCGTCAGCCTGCGGCACCTGCTGGATCGCGAACTGAACGTTCATCAGACCGACCACGTTCAGCGCCTTCGCCATCGCGCCCGTCTGGCGCTTCAGCTCGGCCACGGTCTCCTTCGACAGCGAGTACGGCGGCAGCGAGCATGCCGAGTCGCCCGAGTGGACGCCCGCCTGCTCGATGTGCTCCATCACGCCGCCGATGAACACGGATTCGCCGTCGCAGATGCAGTCGACGTCGCACTCGATCGCGTCGTTCAGGAAGCGGTCGAGCAGCACCGGCGAATCGTTCGACACCTTCACGGCCTCGCGCATGTAGCGCTCGAGGTCGCGCGGCTCGTGGACGATTTCCATCGCGCGGCCGCCCAGCACGTACGACGGGCGCACGACCAGCGGATAGCCGATTTCGGCCGCCAGTGCGAGCGCTTCGTCTTCGGCGCGCGCGGTGCGGTTCGGCGGCTGGCGCAGGCCGAGGTCCTGCAGCAGCTTCTGGAAGCGTTCGCGGTCTTCGGCCGCGTCGATCATGTCCGGCGACGTGCCGACGATCGGCACGCCGTGCGCCTCGAGGTCGAGCGCGAGCTTCAGCGGCGTCTGGCCGCCGTACTGGACGATCACGCCGACCGGCTTTTCCTTGTCGACGATCTCGAGCACGTCTTCGAGCGTCAGCGGCTCGAAGTACAGGCGGTCGGACGTGTCGTAGTCGGTCGACACCGTTTCCGGGTTGCAGTTGACCATGATCGTTTCGTAGCCGTCCTCGCGCATCGCGAGCGCCGCGTGCACGCAGCAGTAGTCGAACTCGATGCCCTGGCCGATCCGGTTCGGGCCGCCGCCCAGCACCATGATCTTCTTGTTGGTGGTCGGCTGCGCCTCGCACTCTTCCTCATAGGTCGAGTACATGTACGCGGTTTTCGTCGCGAACTCGGCCGCGCACGTGTCGACGCGCTTGTAGACCGGGCGCACGTTGAGTTCGATGCGGCGCTTGCGGACGTCTTCCGGCGTCGCGCCGAGCAGCTTCGCGAGGCGGCGGTCGGAGAAGCCGCTCTGCTTCAGGTAGCGCAGCTCGTCGAACGTCAGCGATGCGAGCGTGCGGCCCGCGAGCGCCTTTTCCTTCAGGATGATCTGCTCGATCTGCTCGAGGAACCACGGGTCGATCGCGGTTTCCGCGAAGATTTCCTCGGCCGTCATGCCGATGCGGAACGCATCACCGACGTACCAGATGCGATCCGGGCCTGGCTCGTGGATCTCGATCGCGATCTCGTCGCGGTCGGTCGACTTCTCGTCGAGACCGTCGACACCGACTTCGAGGCCGCGCAGCGCCTTCTGGAACGACTCCTGGAACGTACGGCCGATCGCCATCACCTCGCCGACCGACTTCATCTGCGTGGTCAGGCGCGAATCGGCTTCACGGAACTTCTCGAACGCGAAACGCGGGATCTTCGTGACGACGTAGTCGATGGTCGGCTCGAACGACGCCGGCGTCTGGCCGCCGGTGATTTCGTTCTTCAGCTCGTCGAGCGTGTAGCCGACGGCCAGCTTCGCCGCGACCTTCGCGATCGGGAAGCCCGTTGCCTTCGATGCGAGCGCCGACGAACGCGACACGCGCGGGTTCATTTCGATGACGACCATACGGCCGTCCTTCGGATTGATCGAGAACTGCACGTTCGAGCCGCCCGTGTCGACGCCGATCTCGCGCAGCACCGCGAGCGATGCGTTACGCAGGATCTGGTATTCCTTGTCGGTGAGCGTCTGCGCCGGCGCGACCGTGATCGAGTCGCCGGTGTGCACGCCCATCGGGTCGAGGTTCTCGATCGAGCAGACGATGATGCAGTTGTCGGCGCGATCGCGCACGACTTCCATCTCGTATTCCTTCCAGCCGAGCAGCGACTCTTCGATCAGCAGCTCGCGCGTGGGCGACAGGTCGAGACCGCGCTTGCAGATCTCTTCGAACTCTTCGCGGTTGTACGCGATGCCGCCGCCCGAGCCGCCGAGCGTGAACGACGGACGGATCACGACCGGGTAGCCGCTGCCGCCGGTGCCGGCCATGATCTCGGCGTGCACCTGGGTCGCTTCTTCCATCGAGTGCGCGATACCCGACTTCGCGGAACCGAGACCGATCTTGGTCATCGCTTCCTTGAACTTCTGGCGGTCTTCCGCCTTGTCGATCGCTTCCGGCGACGCGCCGATCAGCTCGACGCCGAACTTCTCGAGCACGCCGTGGTGGTGCAGGTCGAGCGCGCAGTTCAGCGCGGTCTGGCCGCCCATCGTCGGCAGGATCGCGTCCGGGCGCTCCTTCTCGATGATGCGTGCGACGACTTCCCACGTGATCGGCTCGATGTAGGTCACGTCGGCCGTGTTCGGGTCGGTCATGATCGTCGCCGGGTTGCTGTTGACGAGAACGACCTTGTAGCCCTCCTCACGCAACGCCTTGCAAGCCTGCGCGCCCGAATAGTCGAACTCGCACGCCTGGCCGATGATGATCGGGCCGGCGCCGATGATGAGGATGCTCTTGATGTCTGTGCGTTTTGGCATGGCTTGTGAATTCAATAAGTAATCGTTGTCGTGGGTCGGCCGGCTGCGCTCAGCTCATCGTGGCGAGCGCGAGCTTCACCGAGAAACCGATGAACAGGCCGCCCACGCTGCTCGCCGCGCCTGCTGCAAGCTTGCGGCGGCGGCGGAAGTGCTCGGCGAGCCGCGCACCCGCGAAGATCAGCGTGCTCAGGTACAGGAAGCTCGCGCATTGCGCGATCGCCCCGAGCACGACGAACGACAGCGCGGGATGCGGGAATGCCGGGTCGACGAACTGGATGAAGAACGAGATGAAGAACAGGATCGCCTTCGGATTCAGCAGGCTCACGATCAGCGCCTTGCGGAACGGGCGCTCGCCGTCGACCGCGAGCGGTGCATCGGCCGGCGCATCGGCGCGCGCGCGCAGCTTCTGCCACGCGCTGCGCAGCATGCCGGTGCCGATGTAGAGCAGATACGCGGCGCCGCCGTACTTGACGACGGAGAACAGCAGCGGATTCGCCTTCAGCAGCGACGCGACGCCGGCGGCGGACAGCACCATCAGCACCGTGTCGCCGACGAACACGCCGCACGCCGCGCGATAGCCGGCCTTCACGCCGCGCTGCGCCGCGAGCGACAGCACGTACATCGAGTTCGGCCCCGGCAGCAGGATGATGAAGATCACGCCGAACACGTAGGTCCAGATATCCGTGATGCCGAGTGCGTGGCCGAACATGATGCGAATCTCCCGTCCTTCGGTTGCGTCGGTTGCGTTAAGCGTTGCGCTGCTTCGCCGCGTCCATCAGCGCGGTGAAGCGGTCGAACAGATAGCCGATGTCGTGCGGGCCGGGCGATGCCTCCGGGTGGCCCTGGAAGCAGAATGCCGGCTTGTCGGTCAGCTCGAAGCCCTGCAGCGTGCCGTCGAACAGCGACACGTGCGTCACGCGCGCGTTGGCCGGCAGCGAATCCGCATCGACCGCGAAGCCGTGGTTCTGCGACGTGATCACCACGCGGCCGTCGCCGAGATCCTTCACCGGGTGGTTCGCGCCGTGGTGGCCCGTCTTCATCTTCAGCGTCTTCGCGCCGACCGCGAGGCCCATGATCTGGTGACCCAGGCAGATGCCGAAGGTCGGCACGCCGCGCTCGATGAATTGCTTCGTGGCCGCGATCGCGTAGTCGCACGGTTCCGGATCGCCGGGGCCGTTCGACAGGAAAATGCCGTCCGGATTCAGCGCGAGCGCATCTTCCGCGCTCGCCTCGGCCGGCAGCACCGTCACGTGGCAGCCGCGTTCCGCGAGCATGCGCAGGATGTTGTACTTGACGCCGAAATCGTACGCGACGACACGGTACTTCGGCGCTTCCTGCATGCCGTAGCCGCCTTCGAGGCGCCATTCGGTCTGCTTCCACTCGAACGGCTTCGTGGTCGACACGACCTTCGCGAGATCCATGCCCGCGAGACCCGGGAACGAGCGCGCGAGTTCGATCGCTTTCGCTTCGTCGTCCGAGCCCGTCAGGATGCAGCCGTTCTGCGCGCCCTTGTCGCGCAGGATGCGGGTCAGCTTGCGGGTGTCGATGCCGGCAATCGCGACGACGCCTTCGTCGCGCAGGTAGTCGCCGAGCGTGCGGTCCATGCGGAAGTTCGATGCGAGCGTGGGCAGATCACGGATGATCAGGCCGGCGGCATGGACTTTCGTGGCTTCGACGTCTTCGGCGTTCACGCCGACGTTGCCGATATGCGGATAGGTGAGCGTGACGATCTGGCGCGAATAGCTCGGGTCGGTCAGGATTTCCTGATAGCCGGTGATCGCGGTATTGAACACGACTTCGCCGATCGTATGGCCTTCGGCCCCGATCGAATAACCACGAAAGACCGTGCCGTCGGCGAGTGCAAGCAAGGCGGGAGTAAAAGACGGCAACACGGGAGGCTCCTTGGGGAACACCCTGCTGCCGACCTGTTTACCCTGCCGCGCGAGCGCCGCGCTGCGTGGGCGCGCGTGGTCGCTAGCTGAACGCGGCCTGCGTTGTCGTGACGCGAACCCGGCGCGTGGCGCACGAGGCTTCGCGGCATCGCCCGGCAGGCGGCGTGCGGCGGATGAACGGGATGTATGAGGTAGGCGCTAGGGTGCGAGGTTGATCAGCACAAACTTTCAAATTATAGCCTGAAAATGGCCTTATCTTCAATCGATACGGCCGTCCGATCGTGCGTGCGCGACGCGCGGCGGCGCGAAGCAGCGCGCTGCGGCCCCGTTTTACGCGGCCGCCCTGCCCCGAGCGTACCGCCGGATCAGTGTACTTGGCCAGCGCCGCGCGCGGGCCATACGTACCAGACCGCGCTCGCGAGCTGCAGCGCGAGCAACACGCCCCATGCCGTGAAGTGCGCGGCGGCCGGATAACGGCCGTCGACCGCGGGCCAGTGCGACAGCACCGCGCCGACACCGATCTGGAACGCAAAGATCAGCAGGAAGATCACGAGCGTGAGCGTCGTGTTCGCGCGGCCGATCAGATGCGCGGGAAAATGTCCGGCCATCACCGCGTAGGTCAGGATGCCGACGCCGCCGAACATCCCGTATGCGGCCCACAGAACGGCCGGCGGCAATGGCACGCGCGCCACGATCGCGGCCTGCGTCGCGACGAACAACGCCATGCCGATGCCGCAGAACGCGTACACGGACACGCCGCGCCGCTCGAGCACGCGCGCCGCGGCGCCGAAGCCGACGCAGCCGGCCATCATCGCGAAGCCGAGCACCGACACGAGGCGCGCCGCATGCGGCGCATCGAACCCCGCGACGTCGCGCAGGTACGGCCCGACCCACAGCGACTGCATCGCGTAGAACACCCCCTGCGTGACGACGGAGAACGACGAGATCTTCCAGAACGCACGGCTGCTCAGGATATGCCACGTGCCCTTGAACTGGCTGACGAGCCCACCCTGGTGACGCACCTGCTTCGCCTCCGGCGCGCCCAGGCCGATCGACGCCGCGACGGCCACCGTCAGCACCGCGAGGCCGAAACAGATCGCGCGCCAGCTCGTCCAGCCGAGCAGCCAGGTCAGCGGCGAGCCGACCATCACGCCGCCGAGGCCGCCCACGGCCATCACGAGACCGTTCACGAGCGGCAGCCGGCCGACCGGGAAATGCTGCGCGAGCGCCTTGAACGCCGCGCCGAGACACACCGATACGCCGACGCCGATCAGCAGCCGGCCGACCATCATCGTGCCGAGGCTGTGCGCGGCGCCGAACACGGCCGCACCGGCGGCCGCGAACAGCAGCATGCCGGCCGTCACGCGGCGCGGGCCGAAGTGATCGAGCATCACGCCGGCCGGGATCTGCGCACCCGCGAAGCCGAGGAAATAGAGACTGGTGAGCAGGCCGAGATCGGCGGCCGACAACCCGAGCTCGTGCGTGACGAACGGCGCGAAGCCCAGATTGACGCCGCGAAACACATACGACACGAAATACCCGACCGAAAACAGCACGAGCACCCTCACCTGCACCGACGACATCGCCTCTCCTTGTTATATGAAGGCATTCAAGGCGGCACCCCCGCGCCGCGCACAAACAAAAACGCCGTCACCTCGGTGACGGCGTTTCGTCGCATTTCGTCGGATGATAACGCAATCGCACGAACCGGGCCGGCCGCGCGATGCGCTCGCGACTGCGTTATTTCTTCTTGCCCTTATGCGTTGTGGCCTTGGCCGGCGCAGCTTTCGTCGCTTTCGTCGATTTGGCCGCCGGCTTCGCCGCGCCGCGCTTCGCGCCGTGCGACTTGCCGCCCACCGCCAGGCTCGCGCGCTCGATGTGCGCACCGGCGGCCGACGTCGCGATCCGTTCCGGACCGGGCTCCGCCGGCACCGAACGGCCGACCGGCACGTGCAGCACGAGCGCCTGGCCCGGCATCACGAGATCGCGGTGCGTGCGGTTCCACGCCTTGAGCTGGCCGACCGACACGCCGTAGCGGCCGGCGATCGCCGCCATCGACTGCTTGCGGCGCACGCGGATCAGCATCTTGCGCGTGTCGGGCACATCGGGTTCCATCGCGAGCGCGCCATTTTCGGCGACGTCGGCGCTGATGTCCTCGTCGTCGTCATCGCCGCGCGGCACGACGATCGTCGAGCCCGGCTTCAGGCGCATGCCGGCCGGAATCTTGTTGATCGACATCAGCGTATCGGCGTCCACGCCGATCTTCTCGGCGATCGCGGCCGGCCGTGCGCGTTCGCTGACCGTATAGGTGGTCCACGACGAAAGCTGGCCGCTGTAGGCTTTCAGGTTCTTCTCGAACGCCGACGCGTTGTCGAACGGCAGCAGGATCTGCGGCTCGGTCGCGCCGAGGATCACCGGCTTCGAGAACGACGGGTTCAGCGAACGGAATTCGTCGAGCGACAGGTTCGCGAGCTTCGCGGCGACCGCCACGTCAATGTCGCGCGACGTCGTGACCGTCACGAAATACGGGTGGTTCGGGATGTCCGGCAGCGTCAGGCCATACTGCTGCGGGCTCGCGATGATGTTCTTCACCGCCTGCAGCTTCGGCACGTAGTTGCGCGTCTCGTTCGGCATCCGCAGGTTCTGGTAGTCGGTCGGCAGGCCGGCCGCCTGGTTGCGCGCGATCGCACGCTGCACGTTGCCCTCGCCCCAGTTGTACGCGGCCAGCGCGAGATACCAGTCACCGAACATGTCATGCAGGCGCGACAGGTAGTCGAGCGCGGCGCTCGTCGACGCAAGCACGTCGCGGCGCTCGTCCTGCCACATGTTGCGCTTCAGGTTGTAGGTACGACCCGTGCCGGGCATGAACTGCCACATGCCGGCCGCCTTCGCGACCGACAGCGCCTGCGGGTTGTACGCGGACTCGATGAACGGCAGCAGCGCGAGCTCGGTCGGCATGTGACGCGCCTCGAGCTCCTCGACGATGTGATACAGGTACTTCTGCGAGCGCTCGGTCATGCGCTGCACGTAATCGGGCCGCTGCGTGTACCAGGTCGTCTGCATGTCGACGAGGTCGCTCTGCAGGTCGGGCATCTGGAAACCGCGGCGGATGCGGCCCCAGAGATCGGAGTCTGCACTGGTCAGGTCGCCGACGGATTGCTTGTCGACGTCGACAGTTTCTTTGGCGGTGGCTGATTTACGGAGGTAGTTGGACGTCGCCTGCGAATCGGCGGCGTTGTTGGCGACAGGGGCCTGGCTCGCACAAGCGGCGAGCAGCAGGACCACCATCGCACTCAATATAAGTCGCATGAAAATCTCGGCTTCCGACGGCTGGAAATTGCAGGCGATACTACGGAAGTGCGTGCTTCACGTCAATAAAAACACCGAAAACTCAGCGAAATCCTACATTTGGAGCAATTTTTACAGACACCGCTTGAGCTTTGGAGTCCTCCGAAAATCGTCATCGGAACCGGTTTTTCCATTCGCGCATCAGCGTGAATGCCGTCAGACGATCCGGCACCGTTTCATGCAACTCGGCCTCGAGCGTGGCATGAATCGCCGCGCTGTCCGCCCGCATGAACGGGTTAACGGCACGCTCGTGAGCAATCGTAGTGGGCAGCGTCGGCACACCCCGCGCGCGCAGCGCCTGCGCTTCGTCGCGCCACGCAGCGAGCGCCGCATTGCCGGGCTCGCATGCGAGCGCGAAGCGAATATTGGACAGCGTGTATTCGTGGGCACAATGCACGCGCGTGTCGCCCGGCAGTGCGGCGAGCGCATCGAGCGACGCGAGCATCTGCGCGGGCGTGCCCTCGAACAGGCGGCCGCAGCCGCACGAGAACAGCGTATCGCCGCAGAACACGTGCGGCGCCGCGTTGCGCGGCCCGGCCGCCTGGAAATAGGCGATGTGGCCGCGCGTGTGTCCGGGCACGTCGAGCACGTCGAATGCGACGGACGGTGCGTCGAGCGTCACGCGATCGCCGCCTGCAAGCGGCCGCGTGACCACGCCGATAGCCTCGGCCGCGGGGCCGTAAACCGCGAGCGGAGCATCGTCCGGTTGGCTATCGCGCAGTGCCGCGACACCGCCGACGTGGTCGGCATGATGGTGCGTGAGTAAAATAGCGGTCAACCGCCAGCCTCGTTCGGCAAGAACCCGGCGCACCGGCGCGGCTTCACCCGGATCGACGGCGATCGCATCGCGGCCGTCCGAGACGAGCCAGATATAGTTGTCATCGAATGCCGGAACCGGCACGTATTCCAGCTCGTTCATGGGCGCGCAATCATCGTTATGTCTGACCGTCAAATTATAGACTGGCCCGCCTGGACCGACTCGCCTCCCGGCCGCTACGTGCTGGGCTGGGAGCAGGCGCAGCTCGACCGGATCGTGTCCGACGTCTTCGGGTTCCACGCGCTGCAGCTCGGCCTGCCGCAGCTCGACGCGCTGCGCGAGAACCGCATGCCGTATCGCGGCCTCGTGCTCGATCCGGCGAGCGGCGCGAGCGCGCCCTATCAGTATCCGTGGGCCCGCGAAGCCCATTCGCCCGAGCATGCACCCGCCGATCGCAGCACGACCTGGT
The DNA here is from genome assembly GCF_024704855.1 of Burkholderia sp. HAN2018. Classification (NCBI taxonomy): domain Bacteria; kingdom Pseudomonadati; phylum Pseudomonadota; class Betaproteobacteria; order Burkholderiales; family Burkholderiaceae; genus Burkholderia; species Burkholderia sp. HAN2018. The sequence goes on from NZ_QOBB01000017.1 coordinate 54,692, forward strand.
GCGACCTGCTCGACCTGCCGTTCGAGTCGCAGAGCGTCGACCTGATCGTGATGCCGCACACGCTCGAATTCACGTCCGATCCGCACCGCCTGCTGCGCGAGGCCGAGCGCGTGCTGATGCCGGAAGGCCAGCTCGTGATCACCGGCTTCAATTCGCTCAGCCTGTGGGGCATGCGGCAATCGTTCGGGCGCATGGCGAACCGTCCGTTCGTGCCGGCCACGCGCGACCAGATCGCGTTCATCCGGCTCAAGGACTGGATCAAGCTGCTCGGCTTCGACCTCGAACGCGGCCGCTTCGGCTGCTACCGGCCGCCGCTCGTCACCGACAAGTGGCTGGCCCGCTACGGCTTCATGGAAGCCGCCGGCGACCGCTGGTGGCCGATCTTCGGCGCCGTCTACATGGTGACGGCCGTCAAGCGCGTGCGCGGCATGCGCCTCGTCGGCCAGATCCGGATGAAGAAACCCGTGCTCGCACCGGGCCTGACGCCGGCGGCCTCCCCGACCACCCATCAAGAACATTCATGACAATCGATACGATCGACATCTATACCGACGGCGCCTGCAAGGGCAACCCCGGCCCCGGCGGCTGGGGCGCATTGATGCGCTACGGCGACAAGGAAAAGGAGCTGTTCGGCGGCGAGCCGAACACGACCAACAACCGCATGGAGCTGATGGGCGTAATCGCCGCGCTCGAAGCGCTGAAGCGGCCGTGCCAGGTGATCGTGCACACCGACTCGCAATACGTGCAGAAAGGCATCAGCGAGTGGATCCACGGCTGGAAGAAAAAAGGCTGGGTCACCGCGGCGAAGACGCCCGTGAAGAACGCCGACCTGTGGAAGCGGCTCGACGCGCTCGTCGCGCAGCACGAGGTCGAGTGGCGCTGGGTCAAGGGCCACGCGGGCCATCCCGAAAACGAGCGCGCGGATGCGCTCGCGAATCGCGGCGTCGAATCGCTCACGGCCTGAACGCGGGCCGCCCCCTGTTTCCTACGTTTTCCCCGACATGCGCCAGATCATTCTCGATACCGAAACCACCGGCCTGAACGCCCGCACGGGCGACCGCCTCATCGAAATCGGCTGCGTCGAGCTGCTGAACCGGCGGCTCACCGGCAACAACCTGCACTTCTACGTGAACCCCGAGCGCGACAGCGATCCGGGCGCGCTGGCGGTGCACGGCCTCACGACCGAATTCCTCAGCGACAAGCCGAAATTCGCGGAAGTCGCCGACCAGATCCGCGACTTCGTGAAGGACGCCGAGCTGATCATCCACAATGCGCCGTTCGACCTTGGCTTTCTCGACGCGGAATTCGCGCGGCTCGGCCTGCCGCCGTTCACAGAACATTGCGGCGGCGTGATCGACACGCTCGTGCAGGCCAAGCAGATGTTCCCCGGCAAGCGCAACTCGCTCGACGCGCTGTGCGACCGCTTCGGCATCAGCAACGCGCACCGTACGCTGCACGGCGCACTGCTCGACTCGGAACTGCTCGCCGAGGTCTATCTCGCGATGACGCGCGGCCAGGACAGCCTCGTGATCGACATGCTCGACGACGCGGGTGCCGACGGCGGCGCGGCAAACGGCCAGCGCGTGTCGCTCGCCGCGCTCGACCTGGCCGTGGTGGCCGCGAGCGACGACGAGCTCGCCGCGCACCAGGCGCAGCTCGACGAGCTCGACAAGTCGGTCAAGGGCACCTGCGTATGGCGCAAGTCCGCCGACGCAGGCGCCGCCGAAACGGCCTGAAACACACGGCACACGGCATGCGCCGCGGCCGCGCTCACGCGCGCGGCTGCAGCGCGATGACCGCCATTCCGCCGAGCGCGAGCGCCGCGCCGGCCACGTCCCAGCGGGTCAGCGCGACGCCGTCGACCACTCGCAGCCAGACCAGCGCCACCGCGATGTACACGCCGCCGTACGCGGCATAGGTGCGCCCCGCCGCACTCGGGTGCAGCGTCAGCAGCCACGCGAACAACGCGAGCGACAGCGCGGCCGGCAGCAGCAGCCACACCGGCCGCCCCTCCTTCAGCACGAGCCACGGCAGGTAACAGCCGACGATTTCGGCCAGCGCGGTGGCGGCGAACAGCGCCGCGATCCTCATCAGTTCGGTCATCCGGTTCCTCGTGAATTCGCCCCCGCCACCGCGAGGCGGCACGGCCCCGCCGCGCGCCGCCGATCATACCCGAGCCGCCCCCGCCGAACGCCCCGCCAGACGGGCGCTTCCCGGCAATTTGCACGATCATCCGTCATCGTGCTATCATGTCGCCTGTTTCAACATTCAATCTCTGTCTATTCGATTTCGAGAGAAGTCCGTCCGCGCGTTGCGAGCCGGCCCTTCGACCGAAATTGCACCCACAGGAAAGCCCGCCCGACAGGCCCGCTTTTCTCGTTTCGTTGCCCCTCCGGGGCGCTTGCCGGAACGCCGGACATCGTCCGCACCGGCATCTGCCGCTTGCATCACGCGGCCCATTCTTCATGAGCGCACTGTCGCGACGGCCCATCGGGCCCGCGTCGAAGCAGCCCCTTACGGCCCTTTACCGCCGCTTGTGCAGTAAGTGCTTAATGGTCTGCCCCGACGCGCCGCGCACGACACCGCGCTCGCCGGCAAACCGTGTCGGACGGCCCGCCCGTTCCGGCGCAGTCAAAGGAGTGCATGACCTTGACCGCAACACACGTCAGCCCGACCGCTGCCTCTTCCTCCGCTTCGTCATCCGGCGAAGCCCCGCTCGTCGCGGACGACATCACCGTCGTCGACCAGAGCCTGCTCAAGCGCGCCGTCAGCGCGATGGCCATCGGCAATGCGATGGAATGGTTCGACTTCGGCGTCTACAGCTACATCGCCGTCACGCTCGGCAAGGTGTTCTTCCCGTCCAGCAGCCCGTCCGCGCAGCTGCTCGCCACCTTCGGCACGTTCGCGGCCGCCTTCCTCGTGCGCCCGCTCGGCGGCATGGTGTTCGGCCCGCTCGGCGACCGCATCGGCCGCCAGCGCGTGCTCGCCGCCACGATGATCATGATGGCCGTCGGCACCTTCGCGATCGGCCTCATTCCCAGCTACGCGTCGATCGGCATCATGGCGCCCGTGCTGCTGCTCGTCGCCCGCCTCGTGCAGGGCTTCTCGACCGGCGGCGAATACGGCGGCGCGGCCACCTTCATCGCCGAGTTCTCGACCGACAAGCGCCGCGGCTTCATGGGCAGCTTCCTCGAATTCGGCACGCTGATCGGCTATGTGATGGGTGCCGGTGTCGTCGCGCTGCTCACCGCGTCGCTGTCGCAGGAGGCGCTGCTGTCGTGGGGCTGGCGTGTGCCGTTCCTGATCGCCGGCCCGCTCGGCCTGATCGGCCTGTACATCCGGATGAAGCTCGAGGAAACGCCGGCGTTCAAGCGCCAGGCCGAGGAGCGCGAAGCGCAGGACAAGGCCGTGCCGAAGGCGCGCTTCCGCGAAACGCTGATGCGCAACTGGCGTGCGCTGCTGCTGTGCGTCGGCCTCGTGCTGATCTTCAACGTGATCGACTACATGGTGCTGTCGTACCTGCCGAGCTTCATGTCGTCGACGCTGCATTTCGACGAATCGCACAGCCTCGTGCTCGTGCTGATCGTGATGGTGCTGATGATGCCGCTGACGCTCGCCGCCGGCCGCCTGTCCGACCGGATCGGCCGCAAGCCCGTGATGCTCGCCGGCTGCGTCGGCCTGCTCGCGCTGTCGATCCCGTCGATGATGCTGATCCATGCCGGCACCACGGCATCGGTGTTCGGCGGCCTGCTGATCCTCGGCGTGCTGCTGTCGTGCTTTACCGGCGTGATGCCGTCGGCGCTGCCGGCACTGTTCCCGACCGAGATCCGCTACGGCGCGCTCGCCATCGGCTTCAACGTGTCGGTGTCGCTGTTCGGCGGCACGACGCCGCTGGTCACCGCGTGGCTCGTCGACGTCACGCACAACCTGATGATGCCCGCGTACTACATGATGGGCGCCGCCGTGATCGGCATCGTGTCGGTCGTCGCGCTCGCCGAAACCGCACGCCAGCCGCTCAAGGGCTCGCCGCCGGCCGTCGCGACGCGCCGCGAAGCCCACCAGCTCGTGCGCCAGATGCGCGAGGACGACGATTCGGGTATGTACCCTGCCGTGTCGACCGCACGCGCCTGAGCGTCGCCCATGAAAAACCCCGGCCGAAGCCGGGGTCCGATCGAATCCGATCCGCCCGACCGGCTTGCGCCGGCCGGGCTTTTTTTCATCCCCTCGCCGCGTACGCGCTCATGCGTGCGCTTCGCAGTTGCGGCAGAACAGCAGTGCGCGCGATCGCGACACGGCCGCCTGTGCACCACGCGTCGCGACGATCAGCCCGACCTGACCGAGATTGAAATCGCGCTCGACCATCAACTGCGTCAGCGCGGCAAGCGGCAACACGACGGACGGGTGGTACAGGCTCGATTCGATCAGGGTTCGCATCATCAGCTCCATCAGGCAAGGCGTCATTCGATGGAGTGGATTCTAGGGATCGGCGCCCGCCGGATAAACCGCGCGAATGCGAAGTCACTTGTCAGCCGCGGAGAACAATCCGCCGACGCTTGCCTGGCAAGGCCCGGCGGGCTGCCCGCAGCAGCCGGATAGCCCGCCGGCGGGCCTACGCAAGCGGCGTTTCGACGAAGGCCGGCAGCGCTTCCGCCCGCGCGGAATGCGCGGCGAGCGCCGGATAACGGGCCGGATCGATCCGCGCGAGTACCGGGTAGTCGGCCGCCATGAACTGCGTGAAGCGCCATGCGACCGCCACCGTCACGTCGGACTGCAGCAGGCGCGCGCCGCCGAACCAGCCGTTCGCGGCGGCGACGAGCGGCTCCAGTGCACCGTATGCGCCCTCGATCTGGCTCAGCACGCGCTCGAGCCACGGCGCGTGCTGCTTGTCGGCCGGACGCAGCGCCTGCTCGTAGACGACCTGCACGCTCTTCTCGGCAGCTGCCAGCGCGAAACCGACCGGCACGAGCGTGTTCAGGCGCGCGGCGGCATCCTCGGGCAGCAGCCGCCGCGCGGGCGCGACCCGATGATCGAGATAATCGACGATCAGCGACGAATCCATCAGCGTCGCACCGTCGTCGGTCACGAGCGTCGGTGCCTTGACGACCGGATTGATCGCCCTGAACTGCTCGACATGACGGAACACCGAGAGCGACTCGTGTTCGAACGGGAGGTCGAGCAGCTTCGCCGAAATGGCGACACGGCGCACGAACGGGGAATCCAGCATGCCGATCAGCTTCATCGCAAACGCTCCGCTTGAGGGAATGGGATCGACGACTGTAGCAGCGCTACAGGGCTTCGCCTAGCGCGCCCGTGCGCTTGATGCGCCTCGGCCGGCCGCACGCGGGGCTCACGTTGTCCGGCCGCAGTGACCATAATGCAAGTTCACGCCCCTTCCGCCCCAAGGTTCGCCATGTGGTACGCCCTCGTCGAGCAGCAGCGGGAATGGATGCGCGCCTGGCGCGCGGCGACGCGGCATGCGTTCGACGCGTGGCCCGCGGCCACGCTGCCGCACGCCGCATCGTCGTGCTACGACGACCTGTTCGAGCCGCTGCTCGGGCCGCCGGGCGAGCCCCCGCACTTCGACATCGGGTGGCCGGCCGTCGCCGAGCGCATCGTCGCGCGCACGCCGTTCTGCGACCTGCGGCGCTTCACGCGCGTCGACGCGCGGCGCACGGTACTGCTCTGCGCGCCGCTCGCCGGGCATGCGGCCGTGATGATGCGGGAAACCGTCGAGACGCTGCTCGCGGACGGCGACGTCTGCGTGACCGACTGGCGCAATGCGCGCGACGTGCCGCTCGCGGCGGGCCGCTTCGGGCTCGACGAATATGTCGCGACGCTCGACGGCTTCGTCGACGGGCTCGCGCACGACGACCGGCCGCTGCATGTCGTCGCCGTGTGCCAGGCAACCGTGCCGGTGCTCGGCGCGCTCGCGCTGCGCGCCGCTCGCGGTCTCGCGCCGCCCGCGAGCGTCACGCTGATCGGCGGCCCGCTCGACGCGCGCCGGAATCCGAGCGCGCTCGGCACCGCCGCCGCGGCCCATTCGCTAGGCTGGTGCCGCCGCCACCTGATCGACGTCGTGCCGCCGGGTTTCGCGGGGCACGGCCGCCACGTGTTTCCCACCTACCTGCAGCAGGGCGAGATCGCGCTCGTGTACCCGCAGCGCTTCCTGTCGCTGATCGAAGCGTACGCGCTGGCCGCGTCGCGCTTCGACATGACCGGGCTCGCCGGCGCACGGCGTGCGCTGCTCGAATACACGGCGCTGCTCGACATGCCCGCCGAGTATTTCCTCGACACGGTCGACATCGTGTTCCAGCGCATGAGCCTCGCGGTCGGTACCTGGGACGTGGGTGGGCGGCGCGTCGAGCCGGCCGCGCTGCGCGGCGTCGCGCTGCTGACCGTCGAAGGCGCATGCGACGCGGTCACGGGCGCCGGCCAGACGCATGCGGCGCTCGACATGTGCAGCGGCCTCGCCGACGACGAGCGCTACCGCATCGACATCGGCGACTGCGATCACTACGGGCTGTTTACCGGGGTGCGCTGGCGCGGGGAGGTCCATCCGATGCTGCAGCGCCTGTTCGCCTGGGCCGAAACCCGTCGCCCCCGCCCGCGCCGCATCAGGCGCACGTGATGCCGCGTCAGGGCCGGGCCGCGTCGAGCAACGCGCGTACCTCGTCGTCGCTCGTCTGCTCGAAGCGCGCGTAGAACTGGCTGATCCCGAAGAACGGCAGCGGCTGCCACACCGTGACGAACGCATCGGCCAGATCGTCGAACGCGTGCCGCGCACCCGCCGGCGCGACCGGCACAGCCGCGACGATGCGCGCCGGGTGACGCTCGCGCAACGTCTGCAGCGCGACGCGCATCGACGCGCCGGTCGCGACGCCGTCGTCGACGACGATCGCAATGCGGCCCTCGACCGGCAGCGGCGGCGCGGCACCGCGATACAGCGCCTCGCGGCGATGCAGTTCGACGGTCTCGCGCGCGATCACATCGGCGAGCTGCGCGTCGGACACGCCCATCGAGCGGAGCACCGAACGCTGCAGATGAATCGCACCGCCCGTCGCGATCGCGCCCATCGCGAGCTCGGGATCGGACGGCACGCCGAGCTTGCGTACGACCAGCACGTCGAGCGGCGCGTGCAGCGCGCGGGCGACCGGATACGCGACGGGCACACCGCCGCGCGGCAAGGCGAGCACGACGACATTGCCGCGGCCCGCATAATCGCGCAACGCGCCGGCCAGCTGGCAGCCGGCATCGGTACGATCGGCAAAACACTCGAACACGTTCGGCTCCCTGCCGTTGCGCCGGATGCGCGAAACCCGCGTCGGCGCCTGTCAACGAGCATGGTTCATCGGCGGCGCCGATGCAAGCAGGGTCACACCGGCGCGCGGGTACCGAAGGAAAGGGTCAGAGGCCGCCGGCCTGCCGGTACAGCCGCCAGAACGACTGCGCATAGGATTGCGCGAGCTCGGGCGCGCGCTGGAACACGTTCACCGTTTCCGCATGCGCAGCCGCCCCTTCGGACAGCGTCGTCAGCGCGACGCTGTCGTCCACGATCACGAAGCGCGGCGCGGGATCGCCGTGCCGCGACTCGATCGCCACGTCGATACCCGACGCTTTCAGATAGCCCGCGCCGCTGTACCGGCCCGCGTGCGGCGAACGCACGAGCACGACACGCACCTCGATCCCGCGCGAGCGGGCCGCGCGCAGCGCGCTCGCGACCGCCGGCGGCACGTGCGTATAGCCGGCCAGCAACACGCGACGCTGCGCCTGCTCGATCAGGTCGACGGTCGCGTCGGCCGCCGCATTGTCATACGAAAAGTATGTGCCAACCGATGCGGCGTCGGACGGAATCTGGCTGGCGTGGGCGCTCGCCGCGCAGCAGAGCGCGGCGAGAAGGAAGGCGGCTGGTCTCATGGCGGGCGCCATTTTAGCGACGCCAATTCGTGTGGCAAGCGCCGGCTGCAAGGCTGCTGCGCCGGCGCAACACACAGTGCGAAAGGCGACTCCGGCGAGGGTCTTCCGGGCCGTCGATCAGCCCACCGCGACGCGCGCGAGCCAGCTCGCGACGCCGTCGACGGAACGGAAATCCGCGAGGCTGCGCGCCGGCAGCGCGGGATATGTGCTACCGGCCATCTCGGCCAGTGCGCGGCCGGGGCCGAGCTCGAGGAACGCGGTCGCACCGGCCTCCACGCATGCGGCAAGACAGGCCGCCCACTCGACCGGCTCCGCGATCTGCCGGGCCAGTTTGTCGAGTCCTGCGTCGACGTCGAGCACCGACGCGCCGTCGATACCCGAAAAGAGCCGCGTGCCGGGCAGCGGCCGCCGCACGTGAGCGGCGGCGAGCGACGCGCGAAACACCGGCACGGCCGCGGCGAGCCGGCGCGTGTGCGACGCGATCCGCACGCAGACGGGCG
>NZ_QOBB01000018.1:0-63669 GCF_024704855.1 Burkholderia sp. HAN2018
CGCGACGGGATCGGCCGGCAACGCGGCCGCGCGCGGCGCGGCCTCGTGCGCGACGGCGGGAGGCGCGATCAGCAGGTAGCCGCGGCCCGGCACCGTCTTGATCAGGTCGCGGTCCGCGCCCAGCGCCTTGCGCAGCGTCGCGACGTGAACCTGCAACCGGTTTTCCTCGACGATCAGGCCCGGCCACACGGCATCCATGATGTCGTCCTTCGACACGACGGAACCGTTGGCGCGATGCAGCACTTCAAGTATGTCAAGCGCGCGTGCGCCGATACGCAGCGACGCGCCGTGGTGGCGAATGTCACGCTGCTCGAAATCCACCGACAACGTCCCGATCTGGATCATGGCCGCCTCCAGGTTCCCCACGATGACCGCCATGTGAACACGGCCGTTCACCAGGGCGGGAATGCACACCCGTCCAGCGCTGCCGGCCGGGCGCAAAGTCTCAAAATGTGGACTGAGTGTAAACACCGAATTAACAAAAATCTTGAAGGAAAATGCGCTGGCCTTCCGCACACCGGCGCGCCCGCGGGCGGGCGCCGCGCCGAATGAAAATGGGGCGACATCGGCCCCGCATTGGCCATGGCGGCGCGCTCGCGTGCCCGTCGAGGCCGGCGCGGCGCGGGTCGGGCCGCTGGCAAGCATTTCGTCAGCAAGTGGACATTTATTCAAGTTAACTTGGGCCGGTCGAGTGCACCGTTTAAACTTCGCGTAAATATGTTCGCGCGCCGCCCCCCATCGAAGGATTGTTCCGCCATGCCAGATTCCCTCGTCGCGTCCCCGGCCGCACGGCCGAAAGACACGCTCGGCTGCCTGTCGAGCCTGCTGTCCAAGGACATCGAACGCCCGGTCGGCGGGCTCACGCTCCATCGCAAATGCATGCGCGACGAGCACTTCGAGCGCATCGAGATGGCGGCCAGCGATCGCGGCTTCCTGATCGGCGTGTCGCTCAACGGCGGACACCGGCGCACGATCTACGGCGGCACCGGCCAATCCCGCTCCGAGCGGCGGTTCCAGCACAACTCGATCTACATTCGCGACTTCTCCCGGAATTTTCGGGCCGACCTGTACGGCAAGTTCGACTTCCTGCTGGTCGAGCTGTCGCACGCGTATCTCGACGGCCTCGGCCGCGAGCACGACGGCACCGAAATCGGCGGCCTGACCTGCGCGCCCGACGTACAGGACGAGGTGCTGGGCCATCTCGCGCACGCGGTGGCCGACAGCCTCGACGAGCCCGGCGTGCTGAACGCGCTGTTCGTCGAGCAGATGGGGCTCGCGATCGGCGCGCATCTCGCGCGCCAGTACGGCAACGCGGACGCGCGCGACCTGCAGCACAAGGGCCTGCTGTCGCCGGCGAAGACGGCGCTCGCGAAAGAGCTGCTGATGGAGAAGGCCGATCTCGGCGTGTCGATCGAGGAAGTCGCGCGCGAGTGCGATCTGTCGCGCGGCTATTTCATTCGAGCGTTCTCGCGCACGACGGGGCGCACGCCGCATCAATGGCTGCTCGAACAGCGCGTGATCCGCGCGCGGCAACTGATCGAGACGACCGACATGTCGCTCGCGGAAATCGCGGCCGCCTGCGGCTTCGCGGACCAGAGCCACCTGAACCGCGTGTTCGCGCGCATCGTCGGCCATCCGCCCGGCGCCTGGCGGCGCGAACTGACGCGCTGACGCGGCCGCGCGCCACCGCTACGCGCGCGCCCCGCAACTCACTGCACGACACGGCACGGCACGGCGCGCATCGCCCGTCGCTCACCGGAGCGGCGTCGCGTCGTAATTGACCGGCACCCAGTCGTACTGCTCCCCGTCCCTGCGCAAATGCCCGAGCCCGGGAAACGCGATGTGCGCGGCGCCGACGAGGTAACGCTTGTCCGCGACACGCTTCAGCGTATCGCGCCGGGTGCGGCGCGCCGCGTCCGCATCGCTGTCGTACTGGACCGTCGCGTCCGGGTCCTGCAGCTGGATCGCCGCGACGTGCACGATGTCGCCCCACGCGAGCAGCCCGGCGTCGCCGCTCTCGATCAGGTACGCGGTATGGCCCGGCGTATGGCCTGGCATCGGCACCGCGCGAATGCCGGGCGCGAGCGTCGCTTCGCCGCGAAACGTCTTGAAGCGGCCCGCCGCGACGTACGGCGCGACCGACGCGGCAGCCGCATCGAAGAACGACGCGAGGAACGCCGGCGCCTGTGCCTTGTTGTCCGGATCGAGCCAGTAGTTCGCTTCGATCTCGTTCACGCGCACCACCGCGTTCGGGAAGGTCATCCTGCCGTTCGTCACGATGCCGCCGACATGATCCTTGTGCAGGTGCGTGAGCAGCACCTCGTCGATCTGCTCCGGCGCATAACCGGCCGCACGCAGGTTCGCGAGCAGCTTGCCGCAGCAATCGCCGTACAGCACGCCGGCCCCCGAATCGACGAGGATCCGCTTCGTGCCGGTATCGACCAGGAACGCGTTGATCGAGCCCTGCACGGGCGGCTCGAGAAACGCACGGTCGAGATCGCGCCGGATGTCGTCCTTCGAGATGCCGCGGAACACCGTATCGACCGGAAACGGATGCGTGCCGTCGGACAGCGCGACGATCCGCAGGCTGCCGAGCTGCTGCCGATAAAAGCCGGGCGCCTGATCCGCGCCGCCCGGTCCGGCCGCACACGCGGCCGATGCGAGGATGCCGAAGCACCACGCGATGACCAGCATGCCGCCGGTACGCCAGTTCAGGTTCTTCATGTCCGCTCCCCGGTTGCGTATCGAGATATCGCGCGCGTTGCCGGCCCGGCCGGTCAGGCGCGCGACACCGAGCTTACCGGCCGGTTTCGCAATAATCCTGAGCGCGACATGAATCGTTCTGAAAGCCGGCACCCGCCGGCGCCGGCCCGGCTTACGCGGCCCGATCCCGCGCGCGCTGCGCGTCGAGCAATGCGGCGCGAAACACGTCGGCCGGCTGCGCGCCGCTGACGACCGTCGACCCGATGCGCGTCGACGGCACCGACGCGATGCCGTCGCGCACCGCCGCCTCCTCGAGCGCGACCACCGCGTCGAGCCCTTCGCCGGATGCGAGGAAGGCACGCACCGCGTCGCCGGCCAGGCCGGCGCCGGCCGCGATCTCGACCAGCACGTCCGCATCGCCGATATCGCGGCCGTCGCGGAAATACGCGGCAAACAGCGCATCGACGAGCGCGACCGCGCTGCCGCGCTGCTGCGCGAACCAGACGAGCCGGTGCGCGAGCCGCGTGTTCGGCGTGCGCGCGATCCGTGCGTGGTCGAACACAAGGCCCGCCGCGCGGCCGGCGTCGGCCACATGCGCGTCGAGCGCCTGCGATCGCGCCCAGCTGCCGAACTTCGCGCTCCGGTACGCCTTGCGGTCGATGCCGCCGGCCGGCATCGTCGGGTTCAGTTCGAACGGCACGAACCGCACGTTGACGGCGCCGGCCAGGCCGGCTGCTTCGATCGCCTCCGCGAGCCGGTGCTCCGCGATCCAGCACCACGGGCAGATCAGGTCGTAGGTCACGGTTACTTCGACGGGTTTCATCGTCATCTCCTGTACATTGCAGTCCGGAAGATAACGCTTGCGCGCCGGCGATAGAATGCGAACGGCACGCAACGCATCGTTGCGGCCTGCACAAAGACACAAAGACTCGAAGAGCACGACATGGACAAATTCTCCGCGCTGCGCGCGTTCGTCGAAGTAGCGGAAGCCGGCGGCTTCTCGAGCGCGGGGCGCCGCCTCGACCTCGCGGCATCGTCGGTAGTACGCGCGGTGGATGCGCTAGAGGCGTCGCTCGGCACCGTGCTGCTGAACCGCACGACGCGCCAGGTCACGCTGTCCGATGCGGGCGCGATGTACTACGCGCGCGCGAAGCAGCTGCTCGAGGAACTCGCGGAAGCCGACGCGCTGGTGTCCGATCGCGGCGACGAGCCGTCCGGGCCGCTGCGCGTGTCGGTGCCGGTCGCGTACGGCGTGCGCCGCATCGCGCCGCACGTCGCGGCGTTCCTCGCGCGCCATCCGAAGCTCGACCTCGACCTGCAGCTCACCGACGAACGCGTCGATCTCGTCGCAGGCCGCATCGACGTCGCGATCCGGCTCGGTGAAGCGGCGCCGTCCGCCGATGTCGTCGCGCGGACGCTCGGCACGTTCCACCGCTACGTCGTCGCGAGCCACGACTATCTCGCCGCGCACGGCACGCCGGCCGAGCCGGGCGAGCTCGTCGATCACGCGTGCCTGCGCTTTCACTTCGGCGGCGACCAGCAGGCGTGGTCGTTCGTCGACGCGCACGGCACGGCGCAGGTGCGCGTTACCGGGCGCCTGAAATCGAACCACAGCAAAGTGCTTCGCGATGCGGCGCTCGACGGCGCCGGCATCGCGCTGCTGCCCGACTGGCTGGTCGAGGCCGACGTCCAGTCGGGCCGCCTGCGCCGGCTCTTCGAGCAATACGACGTGACGCCCGGCACGGCCCGCTCGGTCGTCACCGCGCTCTACCTGCCGACGCAGCGCGGCTCGAAACGCGTGACCGCGTTCATCGATTTCGTCGAAACGCTGGTGCGCGCGCCGCACTGAGCCGTCCGGCGGCGTGCCGCGCGACGCGCTACCAGCCGAACTTCGCTTCGACGCCTACGTAGTCGGCATTGCGCGCGCCGAGCGCGCGGATCGAGTCGGCGATCTGGAAGTGCACGGCCTCGACGGCCAGCGCCATGTTCGGATTGACGAGCCAGTCCACGCGGGCCTGCGCATACATCCCCGTGTACGAGCCGCCCTTGCCGGCCGTGCCGGGCACCGCCGACATCCCCTGCCCGTAGATCGCGTCGGCCGTCGTCTCCCGCCACTGGAAACCGACCGCGGTCAGCACCGTCACGCTGCTCGACGGCTTGAATGTCAGCGACGGCTTCACGTGAATCAGGTTGCTGTAGCCGGTATAGCCCGCGAGCGTGAAGTAATAACCGTTCGGGAACAGCGGGTTGAAGGTGCCCATGCGTCCGTCGCCGGGATGCTTGTCGCCCGATGCGCCGTCGACCTGGATGCCGACGCGCGGCGTGCCCGGCGTCTTCGCGAACGTGTAGCCGCCCAGCGCGCCGAACGCCCACGCACCGATCGTGTCCTGGCCGATGTGCCCGGTCTGGAGCATCGCCTCGACGTCCCAGTCGAACCCGCTGGACTTGCCCGCGTAGCGCATGTCGAACACGTCGCGCCGCTCGGTGCCGGCCCCCGCGATGTAGCGCGCATTGTCGCGCGTATAACGCGACCAGTATGCCGACAGGTCGCCGGGGCCCGTGTTGGTGCGCTCGACACGCACGCCGTCGAACCGCAGGTGCCGGTTCGACACGTCGTCGAACGCCGCGTCGTTGCGATACTGCACCGGGCGCGTCACATAGCCGATCAGCCGCCACTTGCCGATTTCGTAATCCGCCCACAGCGCGTCGAACGCCTGGCGCACGTTCGGGCCGTCGCGCACCGACACGAACCGCTGCAGGTCGTACGCCATCTCCTGCCGGCCGATCCGCGCCTTGAACGTGCCGCCGCCGATCTGGTCGACATACGCGACGAACGCCTGCTCGATGTCGAACTGATCCTTGTCGACGGGCGACACCGTGTCCTTGCCGAACGGCCGCGCATCGACGAACTGGACGAACGCCTGGAAATGCCCGGCGTAACGCAGGTCCGCATGCACCGTCGCACGCTGGATCACGTAGTTGTCGTCGTGCGCGGCGCCGAGCCCGAACAGCGGCGCGTTGTTCAGCTCGAAGCGCTCGCGCAGGTTCGCGCCGAGCGACAGGTAGGTCGACGGGTCGCCGCCGAGCGGGATGTACTTCAGCGCATCGCCCGGCTGGCGCGGCACGCACGGGTTCGCGAGCACCGACCAGTCTTCCTGCCAGCGGTTGAACAGCACCGTGGGCCGTTTCGCGGTACACGTCGTGCCGGCGGCCGGGGCCGGCGAAGCTGTCGAAGCGGCATCCTCGGCCCCGGCCGCCGTACCCGCGTAGCCCGCGACGCCGCCCGCCAGCACGGCGGCCGGCAGCACGCGGCGCCAGGCGCGCCCCATCGACCCGCGCTCCATCACTTCGACCGCGCGTGGATCTCGGCGACGTAGCCGCCCGGGAACTGCACGAGCGCCGCATCGCGCCCGTCCGACGTGAACGTCGGCACCAGCACGGTCACGCCCGCGGCCTGCGCCTGCTTCAGCGTCGCGGCCAGGTCCGGCACTTCATAGCCGGTCATCTCGCGGCCGAACGGGTAAGGCAGATGGCCGTCGGTGGCGAGCACGGTCATCTTGCCGAAACCCGATTCGATGCGGATGCGGCGATACGTATCGTTCGGCCGGCCGATCTCGATGCCCGGCGCCTTGCGCACGTCGGACACCACCTTGCCGCGCGAGAACGCGACGAAGTCGTGCACCAGCTTGCTCGCGCTTTCCGGCGACACGTACACGCGGTTTTCCGGCACCGTCTGCAGCGGGTCGTATTTCGGCGCCTGCGTGTGCCAGTAGAGCTGCATGTTCACGCCGCCCGGCCAGCGGATGATCGCGTCGCGGCCGATCGGGTCGGGGAACGTGTCGACGACCACGTCAGCGCCGTGCGCGCGCGCCGATTTCATCGCGACGTCCATGTCGGTGACGAGGTAGCCGGTGCGCTCCTCGCAGAACGGATAGGGGATCGGCGTCTTGAAGCCGAACACCGAGATCGTGCCGGCCGGCGTGAACACGAGCTGCGACATCGTCTGGCTCGGCGTCGGCGTGACCTGGAACACGCCCTGCTTCGACTTGCTGCCGCCGAACGTCGCGACGAAGCTGTCGGTGAAGCGATCGAAATCTTCCGGCGCAACGCACACGTGCGTCGTGTCGTACTGCGGGCCGACCGCGACGGCCGGCACCTTCGCGGACGTCGTCTCGAGCAGGCGCGTCTCGTCGGCATGGGCCGGCGCGGTGGCCAGCAATGCGCCGAGCACGGCCGCCGACGCGGCCGTCAGCCGCCATGCCTGTTGCAATTTCAGTGCGATCATCGGGTTCTCCTTGAAAGTGGCACGCGCGGCCACATGCCGCGCGCGCATTCAGCGTGACGTCGGCCGCTCGTCGGGCCGACCGGATTGATAGGCGAGGAAGCACAGCACCGCGAGCGGCAGCGCGAGCGCCCAGAACGCCGCGAACAGATAGGCCATCGCACCCGCGCCGGCGCCGAGCGCGAAGCCCGCGACCGGCGGCAGCGTGCGCCGCAGCCGCACGCGTGCGGCTTCGCGTTCGGCCGGCGCGGCGAGCGGCACCAGCCAGTCGAATGCATCGATCACCGCCTGCGTGACGTTGCCCGTCATCACCGTGTTGGCGACGACCGAGCGGGCCGTCAGCCGCGCGTGCGCGTTCTGGACGCCCATCGCCGCGGCGCCAAGGAGGCCGCACAGGATCGTCCTCGGCGCGTCGGCATCGGCGATCGGCGAGGCCATCACGCCGGCCAGCATGAAGCCGGCCAGCAGCACGGCCTGCAGCGCATACAGCGAACGCGCACGCACGCCGTGGCCCAGCTGGCGCATCCGGTGGTCGAGCACGCGCGCGACGACGATGCCCGCGATGAAGGACGGAAACGCGAGCCACTTGATCGCGAGCCCTTGCCCGACGCCGGCCAGGCCCGAGCCGATCAGGATGAAGTTGCCGGTGACGTGCGCGGTGAACAGGCCGAACAGCGCGACGAAGCCAAGCGTGTCGACATATCCCGCGATCGACGCGAGAAACACGTCCTCGCCGCGCACGCGGTCGGGCACGGCGCCCGCGGTTACCGGCTGCGACGGCATGACCCGGTTTCCTGGATGGTGGCGCCGGCGCCCGGCGAGATCTGATAACGCATGTTCCGCTCCGGTTGCGCCGACCGGCCCGGCTTGCCGACTGGCATCCGGCCCGTGCGGCGGTTCGGAAGCCAGACTAGTGAAGGCTGACCTTAATGTCATGGCGGCCGCCTGAATTTTTCTGAATCGGCGGCGGGCTCGCGTGGCCGGGGGGCTGGGCGGGCCCGACGCGGTTTGCGCACCGCGCCGGGCCCCGCAGCGCCGAAAGCCACGCCGCGCGCGGCATGCGGCCCGTCAATCGTGCTATTTTTCGATCGATAGTTAACGCAGGCGCACCATCGGGAGCCGATGCATGACCGAAAGAAAACGCAGCACGCCGGCCCGCGAGCGCGGGACGGACGCCGACGGCAACGCCGTCACGCCGGGCCGCCGGCTCGCGCCGGAAGCGCGCGAGCGGCAGATCGTCGAGAAGGCGATCGAGCACTTCGCGACGCACGGCTTTTCCGGCAGCACCCGCGAGCTCGCGCGGCAGATCGGCGTCACCCAGCCGCTGCTGTACCGGTACTTCCCGAGCAAGGAAGCGCTGATCGACCGCGTGTACGACGAGATCTACACGTGGAACCCCGACTGGGAAAAACTGATCGGCGACCGCACGGTGTCGCTGCAGGAGCGGCTCGTCGCGTTCTATCGCGACTATGCGCAAACCATCCTGCGGCGCGAATGGATCCGCACGTTCATCTTCGCGGGGCTCAGCCGCGAGGGATTCAACACGCGTTACCTGTCGCGGCTGCGCGAACGCGTGTTCCTGCCGGTGCTGCGCGAGCTGCGGCACGAATACGACATCGCGACGCCCACCACCGAGGCCCAGCGCAATGCGGAAGTCGAGCTGGTCTGGAGCCTGCACGCGAGCATCTTCTATTTCGGCGTGCGCAAGTGGGTCTACGGCCTGCCGGTGCCCGACGATCTCGACACCGAGATCGAACGGCTGATCGACGCGTTCCTGCACGGCACGCCCGCCGCGCTGAAGCAGCTCACGTCGGACGCACCCGCGCGGCGGCGCCGGCGCGGCTGACACGGGTGGCAGGCATGCCGGACGACGACGGTCGCATCGTCGTCCGGCATGTTCACGCTCGTGCGCCTTCGTCAGGCCCGCACGCGACGGGACGCCACCGGCCGAGCGAATCGCACGAGGATCGGCAACCGCCTGCCACGGCCGGCCCGTGACCAGGCAAGCCGGTTCCGGCCGTGCGCGCAATCACGCGAATTCAGAACAATTTATCCGGCGCGCCGCACGATTCGCCTATTCTCGAAAGGCATTTGCGGCCGCGCCGGTTTCGCGCGGGCCGAACCGAACAGCGACCGACCCATGACCCTCTCCATGCCTTCGATCACCCATCACACCGTCACCGCGAACGGCATCCGCCAGCACTACATCGACGCCGGCAGCGGGCCTGCCGTCGTGCTGCTGCACGGCTTCCCCGAGACCAGCTTCGCGTGGCGCTTCCAGATTCCCGCGCTCGCGCAGCGCTACCGCGTGATTGCGCCCGACCTGCGCGGTTACGGCGAAACCGACAAGCCGGCCGCCGGTTACGACAAGCGCAACATGGCGCGCGACGTCGCCGGGCTGCTCGACGCGCTCGGCATCGGCCGCATCGCGCTCGTCGGGCACGACCGCGGCGCGCGCGTCGCGACGCGTTTCGCGAAGGACTTCCCCGAGCGCGTCGACCGGCTCGTCGTGATGGACAACGTGCCGACGCGCATCGTCGCGCAGAACATGACCGCGCAAACGGCGCGCGCGTACTGGTTCTTCCTGTTCCACCAGGTGCCGGATCTGCCCGAGGCGCTGATCGCCGGCAAGGAAGCCGAGTGGCTCAGCCATTTCTTCTCCGACTGGTGCTACAACCCGCACGCGATCTCCGGCGACGCGTTCGACACCTACGTGCGCGCGTACCGGCGCCCGGGCGCCGTGCGCGGCGCGCTGGCCGACTACCGCGCGAACGCCGAGGACGTGCGGCAGGATCTCGTCGACGCGGACGTCAAGATCGCGTGCCCGACGATGGCGCTCTGGGGCGAGGATTTCTACGCGGTCGGCAAGATGTTCGACATGAAATCCGTGTGGGAAAGCATGGCGACGGACCTGCGCGCCGAGCCGATCGCACAGTGCGGGCACCTGCCGCAAGAGGAGCAGCCGGAGCGCGTGAACGCGCTGCTGCTCGACTTCCTGCAGCACTGGGAAGGCTGATTCGATGCGCGCGCAACGAACCATCGGGAGGCTGGCAGCATGAGCGACGTTTCGGGCCCGCTGGCGGTCGTGATCGGCGGATCGGTGGGCGGGTTGTTCACCGCCACTTCACTGCGGGCGGCCGGCTGGCGCGTCAAGGTCTTCGAGCAATCGCCGAACGAGCTCGACAGCCGCGGCGGCGGCATCGTGCTGCAAGCGCCGATCGAACGCGCGTTCGCGTTCGGCGGCGTGCCCGTGCCGCACGATGCGGGTGTCGATTCGGGCGACCGGATCTATCTCGACGCGCACGACCGGATCGTGCAACGCATGAACATGCCGCAGACGCAGACCGCGTGGAACGTGATCTATACGGCGCTGAAGCGCGCGCTGCCCACCGGCGTCGTGCACGGCGGCGTGTCGTTCGAGCGCTTCGAGCAGGACGGCGAACGCGTGATCGCGCACTTCGGGGACGGTCGGGTCGAGCCGGCCGACCTGCTGGTCGGCGCCGACGGCGGCCGCTCGAACGTGCGCGCGCAACTGCTGCCCGATGCGCGGCCCGCGTATGCGGGTTATGTCGCGTGGCGCGGGCTCGTCGACGAGCACTTGCTGCCGGCCCCGGTGCTCGACGTGCTGCGCGACCGCTTCACGTTCCAGCAAGGCGACGCGCACCTGTTCCTCACCTATCTGGTTCCCGGCCGCGACGGCGCGATCGAGCCGGGCAAGCGGCGCGTGAACTGGGTCTGGTACCGGCGGCTCGCACCGGCGAGCCTGCCGTCGCTGTTTCTCGCGCGGGACGGCACGCAGCGCGACGGTTCGCTGCCGCCCGGCGCGATGCGCGACGACAACCGGCTCGAACTCGTGGACGCGGGCCGCCGGATGCTGGCGCCCACGCTCGCCGCGCTCGTCGACGCGACGCAGGCGCCGTTCGCGCAGGCGATCCTCGATCTCTCGGTCGAGCGCATGGCGTTCGGCCGCGCGGTGCTGCTCGGCGACGCGGCCTGCCTCGTGCGGCCGCATACGGCCGCGGGCGTCGCGAAAGCGGCGGAGAATGCGGTCGGGCTCGCCGAGGCGCTGCGCGGCGTCGTGCACGGCCCCGCGTTCGACGCCGCGCTGGCGGGCTGGGAACGCCGTCAGCTCGCGACCAACGCGTCGTTGTCCGACCTCGGCATCTCGCTCGGCACGCGGATCATGGGGCGCGCGTGACCGTCCGGCGGTGCGCGCCGCTTCGGTCGATCGCGCGTGCGGGCCGGCCCGTCACGCGTGGCGCACGACGATATCCCACGCGGTATGACACGCCTGCCCCGGCAGCGTCAGCGCGCGCAGCACCACCCGATCGCCCTGCTGCGTCGCGACGCTGAACTTATGCGGCGCCAGCAGCGCGACCGTCGCGCCGTTGTGCTCCAGTTGCAAGCCCGGCGCCGCAGGCTGGCCGCTCAGATGCGACAGCCAGATGTCCAGCACCATCCGGTCGCGCGTCACCGCGAATTCGACCGTGTGCGCCGCCCACGCATTCAGTGCATGGCCCTGCGGGTTGCGGAACGACGGCCCCGCGGCCAGACGCGGCACGTTCGCCAGTACGTCCTCGTGCGCGGCCAGCACCGACAACCCGCTTGCGACGAAGCGTTCGGGCTGAAGCAAGCCGGGATCGGCCGGCTGCGCCCGCTTGCCGGCTTCGGGCGCCAGCGCGAACGCCTGCCCGAGCGCGATCGCATGCTCGGCATGACGCGCCAGGTAGCGCCAGTGATTCAGGAAGCGCACGTCGCCCGTCATGTGCAGGCCACGGATCGGTTTGCCCTGATGCTCGAGCACGATGCGGACCGCGTCGAAATCGTGCCGCTCGTGCAGCCCCCATTTCGTGACGAAATTCTGCTCGCAGCCCACGAGCCGCACGTGGCCGCGGCCGCCCCACAGATGCAGGAAGGTCGTGTCCAGCCCGTAGATCGCCGCGAAGTCCCGGCCGATCCTGCCGGCCTGTTCGCGGACAAACCGCGCGAATCGCGCCCAGGGCTCGCGGCCGCCGACCACGAGCCCCGCCTGCAGCGGCTGCCCCAGCCGCTCGAGCACGTCCTGCACGCACTGGTGGATCAGCGCGTCGCGCCGTTC
Source organism: Burkholderia sp. HAN2018 (assembly GCF_024704855.1). Taxonomy (NCBI): domain Bacteria; kingdom Pseudomonadati; phylum Pseudomonadota; class Betaproteobacteria; order Burkholderiales; family Burkholderiaceae; genus Burkholderia; species Burkholderia sp. HAN2018. The sequence continues at coordinate 12,084 of NZ_QOBB01000018.1, forward strand.
GCCGATGAGCGGCGTCATCACGAACGCGCAGAAGTGCGCATCGGGCGCGACGTGAAGGGCGTCGTCGTGCGGCACGACGTCGAAGATGTCGAACCGCGGCCCCGGGAACCAGATGTCGGCATCGTAGAGCGCGAGCGTCTGCAACGCCGGATCGGTGTCGAAGATCGCGGCCGCGGAGATGTAGCGGTCCCAGGCAAGGTCGCCGACGCCCGCCGCCGCGTACACCTCGATCCCGTTCGCGCGCAGCCGCTGCTGCTTCTCGTCGGACAACCCGTAGCCGATGACGCCGATGCGCCCCCGGTAGTCCGTCGCGCGCAGCGAGACGATGAACGGGATGACCATTTCGTACCAGGCCTGCGTGTTGTCGTCGATCGCGAACGCGACGAGTTGATGGCGGTCGGTCTCGTTGTTGTCGGACGTGTTCATGCGTGTGGTGAGATTGGTCAGTCCGTCGTTCCGATCGGTCCGGCTGCCGGTGTTCCTTTACACGCGACGCCGATTATCGGAAGGCAGTCGAATACCCGTTATCGTCATACGATTGCGAGCGATATCCATTCGGCGGCGGCCCGTTCGCCGGGGCCGTTCGCCTGAAAATGGATGCATGATTTTTACCATGGCGCGATATTCCCGCGCGACCTGAAAATGCGTCGCGATCCGGAACATTTGTTAAATAGCTTGAATGACCGACAACCGGCCGGCAATTTGCCTTAACATCCGGCCGTCATCTCGACTGACGCCGATCACGGTTGACCGACCCTGGACTCCGGCCGTGGCTTTCATTTTTCAGGTGCCTGAACGGGGCGCCGATTTCATCCGGACGCTACGACCGATCATGTTCCAGACCCCGGGAGATTCATTCGTCAACGGCTCGTTGCTGGGCCTGTGCGTCGAGGTGCCGCTCGCCGCGCTGGTGTCGCTCGCCATGCACGGCGTCGACTGGAACGGGCAGCGCATCGCGATGCTGATCGCCACGCCGGTGCTGCTCGCCTGCATTGCGCTGCTGACCCGCCCGGTCGCATTCAGCACGGTGTGGAAGCACAAGCGCTCGCCGTTCGTGCTCGACGACAACGTGCGCGCGTCGATCTACGGCCGGCTCTGCGGGATCGCGCTCGGGCTCGTGTTCGGCATCATGGTCGCGACGACGTTCGCCTGATCCCGCCGAACCGGCGCGCCCGACGAAACCTGCGTCGGGCCTGAAGCCGCCGGGTCACGAGCGCGTCTTCCCGGCGCATCGCGTCACGCCGACGCCACCAGCGTGTTGAACGACGTATCCCACAACGGCGCGACATTCGCCGGCCCATCCAGCACGCCGATCCGCGCGAACACATCCGCGACCTGCTGATGCTGCGCCACCACGTCGGGCGTCACCGGCAGCAGCGCATAGTCTTCGCTGCGCTGGTCGAACATCGCGACGAGATCGGCCACCGGCACGCGCGTCTCCTGGTTCTGCACCCGCGCGTAGTCGCCGAAATGCCCGTTTGCCCATGCATACGCGCGCCGGAACCGCAGCAGCAGATCGCCCGTCGCCGCACGACGGCGCGCATCGTCGAGCGTGCGCGGGTTCGCGTACACCGGGAAATTGCCCGACAGATAACCCCTCCCCGTCTTCAGCACGCGCGCCCCGTAGCGATTGCGCGCGAGCTGGCCGTTGTAGCCGTAGATCGCCCACGCGTCGATGTCGCCGCGATCGTAGGCCGACAACCCGTCGGTCGGCGACAGGTTGATCGGCTGGATGTCGTCGAAGCCGAGGCCAGCTTCCGTGAGCTGGCGATACAGGAAGTAGTGCGACGTCGTCGCGCGCACGTAGCCGACGCGCTTGCCCTTCAGGTCCGCGATGCTGCGGATCGGCGTGTCCTTGCGTGCGAGCGTGACCTGGTTGTTCAGGTCTTCGCGCACGCGGGTGATGAGCCGCACGCTGGCCTTCTGGCGCGCGGCGAACACGGCCGGAATTTCGCTACCCGAACCGATATCGAGCGCATCTGCATTGAGCGCCTCGATGTGCAGCACGCCGTTGTTCAGTTCGCGCCAGTCGATCCGGTACGGTGTGTCGCCGAGGCCGGCCGCCTGCAGCAGCGCGCGCCAGCCGCCCTTGTAGGTCGCGACGCGCAACGTCGTGCCGGCGAGATCGGCGTTGACGGCCGGCGTGGCGAACGCGGCCTTCGCGGCGAACGGCGCCGCCACGGCCGCGGCGCCGGCAAGAATCAGGCGGCGGCGTGCCGCCGACGTTGACGCCATCGAATCCTCCTGTCGATCGGTTGCGAATTGAGCGGAAGCCTGCGCGGCTGCATCAATGCAGCACCGGGAATCCGTGGCGCTCGGCCAGCAGCTCGAGAATGCGGCGCGCGTCGGTGACAAACCGCACGTCGCCGAGCGTCCGCGCGTCGTCCGGCGCCGGCTGGTCGCGACCGAGCACGAGGACCGGCAAGCCCTGGTGCGCATCGTCGAGCGCCTCGATCACCGCGTGGCGCGGCCGCTCGAAGCCGACGCGCTTCACGTCGATGCGGCCGGCATGCTCGGGCGCGCTCGCCAGCAGCCCCTCGATCGACAGTCCGTGCGGACAGACGAAACGCTGGCCCGGATGCTTCGGGTCGGCAAAGCCCGGTTCCAGCAAAAACAGTACATCGCGACTCATGTCAAACGGCTCCCGTGTTCGTTGTTCAGCCGGGACGCATGCGCACGTCGGCGCCGTCGTGGTCCCGGAGCAGGCCGGCCCGCGGCCGGATGCCCGACTCTACCGTTGCGCGTCGCACCGCCCTACCAACGTTTTGAGAAATCGATATGCCGGCGCGCATAGCGCATCGATCGTGCGCCGCACAGACGGCCGTTGCGTAAATGCATCGCCCGGTTCATCGCCGACATTGCGGATATCGAACCATTTCATCGATCGATATGACGGCGGCTGCGGGTAGCCGGCGCCCGACGTTCGCCGTTCGAGCGATGCGTTCGCCGCAGCAGGGGTACCGGACGCGATCGCGACGCACATGCCGGACTTGCAGCAACGCACATTACAAATCGGCCGCGCAGCGATTTACAAACCACGGATCGACCGTTCGCCGGTTCAACCCGCGTCAATAGCATCGTGCTCCTTACAGTCTTACTCATAAAAACAGAGGAAAGTCATGATCAAAAAAACGGTGGTCCTGGGTTTGGTTTCGATCGGTTCGGTCAGCGCGCATGCGCAGAGTTCGGTCACGTTGTACGGCGTCGTCGATGCCGGTTTCGCCTATACGAACAACCAGGGCGGCGCGAGCAACATCCAGCAGACGAGCGGCAAGCTGAGCGGCAGCCGCTGGGGCCTGAAAGGCGTGGAAGATCTCGGTGGCGGCCTGCAGGCGGTCTTCACGCTCGAAAGCGGGTTCCGGCCGAGCGACGGCGGGCTCGGCCAGGGCGGCCGGCTGTTCGGCCGTTCCGCGTACGTGGGCCTGGCCAAGTCCGGCATCGGCACGCTGACCTTCGGCCGCCAGTACGAGCCGATCACCGATCTCGTCGCGCAGTACTCGGGGTCCGGCTTCTGGTCGCCGGCCACGCACGTGGGCGACAACGACAACATGAACCAGAGCTTCCGCCTGAACAACGCGGTGAAGTTCCGCAGCGACACGATCGCCGGCTTCACGGCCGACCTGCTCTATGCGTTCAGCAACCAGGCGAACGGCGGCGCCGGCACCGGCTTCTCGAACAACAATGCGTGGGGCGTGTCGGCGAACTACGTGAACGGGCCGCTGTCGGTCGGCGGCGGTTACGTGCGACTCAATCACCCGAATGCGACGTCGAATACGACCGGCGCGGTGGGCGGCGCGACCTCGACCACCGGCAACGACTACAGCGGCGCGTTCTTCTACGGGCTGAACGGCGGTGTGCTCAAGCAGCAGATCGGCGTGGCGGGCGCGAACTACGCGCTCGGCCGCGCGACGTTCGGCTTCGCGTGGAGCCACACGCAGCTCAACTATCTCGACGGCTCGTCGCGCAAGTTCAACAACTACGACGTGAACGCGCGTTACCAGATCACGCCGGCGGCTACGCTGATCGGCGTCTATACGTTCACCGACGGGCGCGCGAGCGGCCTGCCGGGCACCGGCGGCCAGACGCTGAAGCCGCGCTGGCACCAGTTCACGCTCGGGTTCGACTATGCGCTGTCGAAGCGCACCGACATCTACGTGTCGGGCATCTACCAGCTCGCAGCCGGCGATGCGAGCACGGCGACGGCGGGCGGTTATCGCAGGATCGCGGCGATCTCGAACATCGGCAGCGCGTCGTCGACGAACCGCCAGGTCGCGCTCGTCAGCGGGCTGCGCGTGAAGTTCTGACGGCGTGCGCAGCGGGTGTGGTGCAATGCGGTGCGGCGCGATAAGCAAAGCGGGAATCGTTGTTTGCCGCGCCGTGCCCGGTTGCCGAGAATGTGCGTTTCCCGTGCGCTGCCCGCAGGCGCGATACGCGTTCGACGATGACCGACTCCCGCCCCGCGTGCCGCGCAGCAGCCGGCGTGCGGCACTGCGTCGGCACGCCGGCGCATCGGGCATCGCACCCGGGCGATTCGCCGCCGCACGTACCCGCCGTTGTCGTGCGGTGCGTGCCCAACCCGCAAGGAAGCCATCATGAGCGCCCCCTCCGTCGCCGCTCCGGTTGCGACGTCACCGTTCGTCGACGTCCGCTCGCCGGCGGACTTCCCCGACAGCCCCGTGTCGCGCGTGCTCGCGCAGCCGCTGATGCTCGGGCTGTTCCTGCCGATCCAGGCCGGCGGCTGGAGCGCGTCGACGCTGCCGCGCACGACCGACTGGACGTTCGACTACAACGCCGAGCTGGTCGCGCGCGCGGAAGCGCTCGGCTTCGATCTCGTGTTCGCGCTGTCGCAATGGCTGCCGAAAGGCGGTTACGGCGGCGTGTTCGACGGCCACGCGCTCGACTCGTTCATGACGCTGGCCGCACTGACCGCACGCACCGAGCGGATCATCCTGGTCGCGACGAGCCACGTGCTGTACGGGCCGTGGCATCCGCTGCATTTCGCGAAGTTCACCGCGACGCTCGATCACATCTCGCGCGGGCGCTGGGGCATCAACGTCGTGACCGGTCATCGCGCCATCGAGCACGAGATGTTCGGCTGGAACCGGATCGAGCACGACCGGCGCTACGAGATGGCCGCCGAGTTCGTCGACGCGGTGCAGCAGTTGTGGGCGCAACCGGACAATTTCAGCTACACGCCCGCGCTGTCGGGCTGGCGGCTGGGCGGCGCGTTCGTCACGCCGAAGCCACGCTACGGCCGCCCGCTGCTGATCAACGCAACCGGCTCCGACGCGGGCATCGAGTTCGCGGCGCGCTATTCGGACATCGTGTTCGTCACGAGCCCGGCCGGCCCCGACGCCGAACGCGCGATCGACGCCCTGCCCGCGCATACCGCGCGCGTGAAGGCGGCCGCCGCTGCGCGCGGCAGGACGATCCGCACGCTGCTCAACCCGCTCGTGATCTGCCGCGAAACGGCAGCCGAAGCGCGCGCGTATCGCGACGCGATCGTCGCGCATGCGGACGAAGGCAGCTTCCACCGTTTCGACAGCGACGCGCATGCGTGGCGAGGCGGCTTCGAACAACGCGCGCAGGCCGACGCGCGCGCGATCGGCGGCAACATCTCGATCACGGGTTCGCCGGAGGAAGTGGCGGACACCATCGTGCGGCTGCACCGTGCGGGCATCGACGGCATCCAGTTGAGCTTCTACGATTTCAAGCCCGATCTCGACTTCTTCGGCGAGCGCGTGCTGCCGCTGCTGCGCGACGCCGGCTTGCGGCGCTGACGCGGGCGGCGGACGCATCGCCCGCCGCGGCACTCACCGTTTCGACACGGCCGGGTCAGAACACGCGGCCTTCGGTGAGGTGCGTCGTCACGCCGTTCAGGTCGTAGTCGCCGATCACGCGCGCCTTGTGCAGCAGCGGGTTGTGGCTGAAGATCGTGCGCAGGTTGCGCCAGTGCCGGTCGAAGTTGTGTTCGCGCGCCGTCGCCGATGCCCCGCCGACTTCGAACAGCCGCTCGGCCGCGTGCAGCGCGAGCTTGCTGACGATGAGCTGCGTACGCGCGGTTGCGAGCGCGCTGTCGAGCACGCGTGCATCCGCATCGGCATCGCCGGCCTCGATCGCGTCGGCGGAACGGTCGAGCGCCCGCGCGTTTTCGCGCACGAGCGCGTCGATCGCGTGACTGTGCGCGGACAGTTCGCCGACGACCTGCTGGATGAAGTGATCGTCGCGCGCGGTCGGCGCCGGGCTGTGCAGCACCGGGCGGCCGTGCGCGAGCACATAACGACGCGCATCGGCAACCACGTTGCGCACGATGCCCGCGCCCGTCGCGACGAGATGCAGCTGGCGCAGCGCGCCGCAATGGCGGCCGACGAGCGTCGAGCCGTCGCGCGGGGCCACTTCGTCCGCGAACACCTGCACGTCGTCGAGCAGCAGGCTGCCGCTCGCGGTCATGCGCTGGCCCATGCCGTCCCAGTCGTCGAGCACCCGCACGCCGTCGCGCGCGACGGGAATGATCACGGCGACCGCGTCGCCCTGCTCGTTCTCCACGTTGATGCGCGCGAAATCGGCGAACGCGGTGCCGGTCGAATAGTATTTGCGCCCCGTCACGCGATAGTGCTCGCCGTCCCGGCGCAGCACGGTGGTGTTCTCGCCCGGCCGCGACGTGCCGCGCTCGGTCGACGCACCGCCGAAGATCGCGCCGGCCAGTGCCCGCTCGAGCTGCACGTCGTTGAACGGCGTGCGCGGCGACAGCCGCAGCGTCTCGGTCTGGTCGTAGTGGATTCGCAGCGCGTGCGCGAGATTCGAATCGGCGGCGGCCAGCGTCGCGATCGTGTCGAACAGGTCGACCAGCGTGCCGCCGAGGCCGCCGCGCGCGACCGGAATCCGCAGCACGCCCAGCGCCGAGCGCCGGAAGCGTGCGAAGCCGTCGAACGGCAACTCGCGACGCGCCTCGCGTTGCGCGGCATCCTGCCCGATCGCGGTCGCGAGATCGGGCAGTGCGGCGAGCGCGTCGCGCAACGCGTCGCGCGGATCGACGGCATCACGGGCGGTCATTCTGCGGTTCCTTGTACGAGAGGTTCGGGAATGCCGCTGCGCGGTGCGATCGCGGCATCCGCGAACCGGCGCACATACGGCACCGCAAAGTATAGGGACGCCCCCGGTGTGCGTGAAAAGCCGATTTCAGCTTTTGTTATGCGTGTGCCGGGAATGGTCGCGCGCCATCGCGCGATGCCCCGGCGCGGCACGGTCGCGCGTGGCGACCGTCACGATTCCGTCGACGGGTCGGGTACGCGCACGATGCCCTCCGGATACCGGATGTCGATCAGTCCGTGCTTGTCGCGGATGCGGATCGGCGGCACGACCTCCACGCTCGCACGGTCGACGCCCTCGCACACGGCCAGGTTCGTATTGGTGCGGTAGTACACGCGCTGGTCGTCGACCGCAAAGGCCCAGTTCAGAAAGCGCAGGCTTCGTGCGTCGATCCCCGGCAACGGCTTGCGGTAGTTCTTCCCCCACAGCACGTGACCGTCGGCGTCGATCAGCATGTCGTGAAAGACGCCGCGCGCGGTCTCGACGTCGACGCGCCCCGGCTTCGTCACGATCTTGCCGTCGTAAAGGATCTGCGCGCCGAGCCGCGCATACCGGTAGCCGAGGCTCACCACGCCGGCCGGATCGTCGATGCCGCGCTTGCGCACACCGGCGCAGAACAGGTGCTTCGCATCCCGCGCGTACGCGCCGCCGATATGCGTCAGGCTGGCCACGTCAGCCTTGACGACGGTCAGGCGGCATGGGCCGCGATCGGGATCGTGGATGTCGCGCTCGACGTGGTAAGCCTGCCGTGCATCGCGATACCAGCCGCCGCCCAGGGGTTCCAGCGTGGCGGCATCGCCGTCGGCAACGAGCCCTTCGCCTGCGTCGTCGTAGCTGAACGCGGCGCCGCCCGCGTAGTAGCGCAGCCCCGACGCATCGACGGCAAAGTGGTCGACCAGGTGCCGGAAGCTGCCCAGATCGAAGTTGTTGAGCGCGCGATACTGATGCCCGCTGCCGGTGCGGGCCCAGACGCGTTCGCCATCGCTGTGGAACGGCCCGCCGAGCGGGGCGAGCGGCTCGTTGCGCGTGTCGCGCCGCCGCCGCGCTTCCGCCTCCTCACGGCGCTGCGCCTCCTCGGCGTCGTAGATGGCCTGCTGCTCCGGCGTGACCCGCGCCGCATCCTCGTACTGCTGCATGTGGCGCGCATGCAGCGACTGCACGGTCGCGATGCAGTACACCGAATGCGGAACCGAGCGCAGATACAGCGCCCAGTCCTCGTCGTCGCACCGGTAGAACCAGTGGATCGCCTCGCCGTCCCATCCGGCCGGGTCGGTGCGCGCGAGCAGCGCGGCCTTGACGTCCCGGACCTTGCCGGGCACGACGAAGGAAAGGCTGTAGCTGGTGTCACGGACGATGTCGAGGCTCTCATCCTCGAACAGGCTTCGCATCAGTTTTTCGAGTTCTTGCAAGGTCATGGGCGCGTGTCGACCCGGTGACGGGCCACGGAATGAACGGACGTGCGGCGGTCATTCTAACCATGCCGACGTGCGCTGCCCCGGCCTCCTTCGGGACATTCGGTCGATCCATCGCGTATCCGCCCGGATACGAACACGTCGACGATCGTCATTTCACCGCATCCGGTTCCCGATCGGGAACGAAACGGGCATTCCGTTGCCGGCACGATCAATTCGTTTCCGTTCGGATACGAATTGATGCCTGCGCCAACGAGTTGTGCAATACTGTTCCCGATCAGATACGAAGCACGGAGGACGTCATGCACGAGATCCTGCCCGTCGGCACGATCGGCGCACTCGCCAACCTCATCCGCGCGGCACGGCTCCAGCAGGGATTTACGCGGGACGAACTCGCGAACGCCACGGGGCTTTCGCCGAAATTCATCAGCCAGGTGGAGGCCGGGAAGCCCACCGCGCAGGTCGGCAAGATCCTGCTGCTGCTCGGCGAACTGGGCATCACCCTGCTCGCGCAATCGTCCATCGAGATTTCGGCGGCAAACGTGCTGAAGGCCGCGCAACGCCGCAGGAGCCGCCATGGCGAGTAGAACGCTGATCGCCTCCGCGAACGGGTTGCGCATGGGCGCGCTGACCGACGACAAAGGCGTCTGGTCGTTCACGTACGACGCACAGTGGCTGGCATCGCCACGCGCGTACCCGCTGTCCCCCGCCTTCCCGCTGCGCGCCGGCACCTTCACCGATACCTCGACCGATCGCCCGGTCCAGTGGTTCTTCGACAACCTGCTGCCGGAAGAAGGCATGCGCACGTCGCTTGCGCGCGAGGCCAGGGTCGACGCCGCCGACGCGTGGGGCCTGCTCGCGTACTTCGGGCGCGAATCGGCCGGCGCGCTCACGCTGCTCGCGGAAGGCGAGCAGGAAGCGGCCGGCAGCATGCAGCCGCTCCCGCTCGACGAACTCGAACGCCGCATCCAGGCGATGCCCGAGCGCGCGCTGACGGCCACCGCGCCCAAGCGCATGTCGGCGGCCGGCGCGCAGCAGAAGCTGCTGCTGATCCTGCGCGGCGACGCGCCGGACTACACGCTGTTCGAGCCGGTCGGCAGCGAACCGTCGATGCATCTGCTGAAACCGGACATGCGCGCCGCCGGCTATCCGCATTCGGCGATCAACGAGTTCTTCTGCATGAAGCTCGCGAAGCGGATGGGCCTCGACGTGCCCGACGTGCACTTTCTGCGCGCGCCGTCCGCGTGCTACGTGATCGACCGTTTCGACCGCGATACCGCGTCGGAGCCGGCCGCACGGCTGCATACGATCGATGCGATGCAGTTGCTGAACTACGATCGCGGCTTCAAGTACCAGCGCGCGAACGCGGAAGAACTCGGCCGCGCGATCGGGCAGACCAGCACGCGCGCGCTGGCGCGCCTGTCGGTGTTCCGCTGGACGATCTTCAACGTGGTGGTCGGCAACGGCGACGCACACCTGAAGAACCTGTCGTTCTTCGTCGACGCGCGCGGCTACCGGCTCGCGCCGTTTTACGACATCGTCAGCACGGTCGTCTATCACACGCCCACGCACCGGCCCGATCATCGCGGCGATCATTGGCCGCACTGCGAACTGACGATGCCGCTCGGCGCGGCGGCGCGCTTCGCCGACATCGACCTGGGCGCGCTGATCGCGTTCGGCCACGCGCTCGGGCTCAGGGAGAAGGCAGCCGAAAACGAGCTGCGGCGCTTTCTCGAACCGCTCGATCGCAGCGTCGCGCAAACGCTCGACGAAGTGCGCGAGGTCGCGCGCCCCGACGCCGGGGAAATGCGCCTGCTGAACTCGATCGTCTCGATGCCGATCGCGGAGATGGGCCGCGCGCTGCGGCAGGGGCGCGGGTAAGCGGCCGCGTGCGGGTCGCGTGCCGTCCGCTCACCGCGGCCGATGCCTGACGAACCGGCCCCGGCCCGTGGTGAATGCCCTTCACCGGCGCGTCACGCCGCGAGTCCGGTCGGCGACGCAACCGCGACATCCGGATTGAACCGGGTCATGCAGTTCAGGTCGAGCGCGCGTATCTGCTCGGTCATGAAGTCGACGAAGATACGAATGCGCGTCGGAAGATGTTGCCGGCTGAGATAGCAGATATAGTGGCCGCGATCTTCCGGCACATGCTGCGCCAGCGCGACGACGAGTTCGCTCGAAGCGATATGGTCGCGGATCTGGTAACCCGCCATCTGCGCGATGCCCGAACCGTTCAGGACCGCACGCAGCACCAGGTCCGCGTCGTTGAACGTCAGCCTCGACTTCGGCAGGTATTTCTGCACGCGGCCGTCGACGTTGAACTCCCATTCGAATATGCGGCCGCTCGCAAAACGAAAGTTGATGCACTCGTGCCGGCCCAGATCCTCCAGACTCTGCGGAAGGCCGTGCGCGGCCACATACGACGGCGACGCGCAGAGCGCCATCTGCATCGGAATCAGTTGCCGGGCGATGATGCTCGAATCCTCGATGCGTCCATTGCGGAACGACACGTCGATTCGTTCGGATACCAGATCGACCGGCCGGTCGTCGAGCAGCAGATCGATGACGATGTCGGGGTAGGCTTTCGCAAACGTTTCCAGCAGCGGCGCAACGATCTTCCGGCCGAAACCCACCGCCGAGCTGATCCGGATGAGGCCGCGCGGCGGCCCCTCCCGCAGTTCCAGCATGTCGTTCATGGCTTCGACGATCTGCGCCACGCCCTGGTGGCAGTTCTCGAAGAATCGCTGGCCTTCGCAGGTCAGTTCCGTCATGCGCGTGGTCCGCTGGAACAGCCGCGTACTCAACTGCGCCTCCAGCTTCTGGACGTTGCGGCTCACGGCCGGCCGACCGACGCCGAGACGTTCGGCGGCCTTGGTAAAGCTCCCCTCGCTCGCCACCGCGACGAACGCAAGGATGCCCGCGTAGCTTGCACCGAAGCTGGCCGACAATGCGTCGGCGCGCCCTGGCAAGTCGCGACGAACGCCGTGCTCCGACGTATCCGATCGATTCATTTCCGCTGCCCCCAGACATCCCGCCCATCCCGATTGCCCGTCGCAGGCGTACGCCTGCCCCCCACCTTCGACACGCGAATCAGCTTCCTGCGAGCCACCGGTCCAGGCCGATGGTGCCGAGCCGCGCTGCCCCGAGCGGCACGAGCGATCGTTCCTCGACACGGCCGCCGTAATAGCGGGCCTCGCGATCGGTCACCACCGCACGCGTGTCGCCGACCGACTTCAGGTAGCGCGCGACGATCTCCGCGAACGGCGCGCGATCCGGTCCCGCGATCTCGACCGTGCCGTTCAGCGGCCCGGCCAGCGCGATCTGCGCGAGCAGCGCCGCGACGTCTTCCGCGGCAATCGGCTGAAACAGTCCGTCGCCGATGCGCACGGTCCCGTCTTCGGTGCCGGAATCCGCAATGCCGCCGATGAACTCCATGAATTGCGTGGCACGCACGATCGTGTACGGCACGCCGGCCGCCTCGATTGCCTGTTCCTGCGCGACCTTGGCTGCGAAATAGCCGTTCTCCGGCATCCGGTCGCAGCCGACGATCGACAGCGCGACGTGATGGCGCACGCCTGCGGCCACTTCGGCCTTGCCGAGATTGCGGGCCGACGTGCGGAAGAAATCCAGCACCGCCTGCGGTTCCCATGACGGCGCGTTCGCGACGTCCACGACGACGTCGGCGTCCGTCAATGCGTCGGTCAGGCCTTCGCCCGTGATGGAATTGACGCCGGTGCGCGGCGACGCCGCAAGCGCCTGGTGCCCTGCCTCGCCGAGCAACGTGACGACGCGTGAGCCGATCAGGCCCGAACCACCGATGACAACGATCTTCATCGCAAAATCTCCTGACGAAAGGGTTTTCCTGGAACGCGCGCGGCGTGTGACGCTCGCCGCCTCCGATGAAAACGGTCATGACCGTCGCATCGCATGGCGCAATTGTGGAAGAATCATGTCCTATCCATCAGTGCCAAGAATCGTCGATCGGACTGGTCCATGCCGTCCGCTCCCGTCGCCCACGAGACCGTGATGCCCGCCCAAACGCCCGCCCTGACCATCGAAATCGACCGGCACCATCAGTTGCCGATCTACCTGCAGATCTGCGAGCGATTCAGAACCGCGATCGCGGCGGGCCATCTGCGCCCCGGCGACCGCGTGCCCGCGCTGCGCGGCCTCGCGACGCAGCTGAACACGGCGCGCGGCACCGTCGAGCAGGCGTACACGATCCTGGTCGACGAGGGCTATCTGCAAATGCGCGGCGCGGCCGGCACGTTCGTCTCGCCGTCCCTGCCGAAATCGCTGACGCGGCCGACGCCCGCGCGCGGCGACGAGCAGGCATGGCGCCCCGACGACGCCCCTCTCCGGGTGCCGGGCAAGTCGCGCGAGCTTCCGCCTCCGCGCCGCCCACAGCCGATCGCGGTCGCGCTGAGCGGCGAGCCGCGCCCGTTGCAACCGGGGCTCCCCGCACTGGACGCGTTTCCGCGCAAGGTGTGGCACCGGCTCGTGTCTCAACGTGCACGCAGCGCCGAACGCGCGTTGCTCGGCTACCCGAATCCGGCCGGCTACCGGCCGCTACGCGAGCACATCGCCACCTATCTCGGCTTGTCGCGCGGCGTCACCTGCGTGCCGGAACAGGTGTTCGTCACCGGTGGCTATCGCGCCACGCTGGAACTCGTGCTGCGCAGCCTCGCGCGGCCGAACGATCGCGTATGGTTCGAGGATCCCGGCTACCTGCTGGCCCGCACCTTCCTGTCCGAGACCGGTGTGCAGCTCGTTCCGGTACCGGTGGACGCCGAGGGCATCGACGTCGAGCGCGGCAAGCAGCTCGACGCGCACGCGCGCTTCGCGCTGGTGACGCCGTCGCATCAGAGCCCGCTCGGGCACACCCTGTCGCTTGCCCGGCGCATCGCGCTGCTGGACTGGGCGGAAAAGACGTCGGGCTGGATCGTCGAGGACGACTACGACAGCGAGTTTCGCTATCTCGGCCGCCCGCTGCAGGCGCTGAAGAGTCTCGACAGCCGGGATCACGTGATCTATTGCAGTACCTTCAGCAAGGCGATGTATCCCGGTTTGCGGCTCGCCTACGCGGTCGTGCCCGAGCGCGCGGTAGAGCGTGTCGACCGCGTCGCATGCAGCATGAATGCCGGCTCGCCGACCCTGCTGCAGGCCGCCCTGGCGGATTTCATCGAACAGGGGCACTTTGCCCGGCACCTGAAGCGCATGCGTGCGTTGTACGGCGAGCGGCGCACGCTGATCGTGAACGCATTGCGGCAGGCATTCGGCGAGCGGCTGATCGTCGAGCTGCCGCCCGGCGGAATCCAGTTCGCGGTGCAGTTCCCGGACGGGCCCGACGGGCCGGTCGACGACGTCGCCGTTGCCGCGCGCGCCCGCGAAGCGGGCCTTGCGATCCTGCCGCTCTCGATCTGGTATACGAACAGCCACACGCGGCAGACGCCGCGCGGGCTCGTCATCGGGTTCGCGAACATCGTCGATGCGGCCGAAGCGCACCGTCACGCGCACACGCTGCGCGCGTGCCTGGACCGCTGACGCACGGAAATTCGCGGCTGCGCCCGTCGCGCCGGGTTCCGGATTGGTGTCCGACGGGAAACAGACAATCGCCCTGAACGGCTATACCGCCGCCATGTGCACGCCTCTAGCATGGAAACGTCGTTCTTTCGTGGACGAACCAGGAATCAGGCTGCACCGGGCGATTGCCGTATTCGTCATACGATCGCTCGACACCCACCATTCGCGGCAGACGCAATTCGCGTGGGGCGTGCAGCCCCCTTCGCAAGACGTTTCGACCGTCGAAGCGCGTCGCTGAACTCGAGCAAGCATCATGGATGACAAGAAGCTGCAGGCCCCCTCGCTGTCTCTCCTCGACAGGTATCGGGGCCGTGACTTTCAACCCCTTTACACGACGACCGTCACCGTTTCCGGCGGCGAGACGGGACACGGCCGCGCATCCGGCGTGGCCCGCTCCGACGACGGCAATCTCGCGGTCGACCTGCGCCTGCCCGCCGAGTTCGGCGGGCCCGGCAACGGGACCAATCCGGAGCAGTTGTTCGCGGCAGGGTTCGCCGCGTGCTTCCACGGCGCGCTCAATCTGCTCGGGAAACGCGCCGAAATGGAGGCCCCCGATACGGCCGTGGAAGTGCAGGTGTCGTTCGGCCGCGACCCGATGGACGGTGGCTTTGCATTGCTCGTCGACGTTCGGGTGCGGATGCCTGGCGTCGATCGCAGCCTCGCGGAGGAAATGGTCCGCACCGCCGAGCGCCTGTGCCCGTATGCAAAGATGGCGCGGCAAGGCACCGTCAACATCATGACCGTCGTCGACTGAATCGACGCCTTGCGTGCCGCGGCGGCGTCTTGTTCGCCGACACCCTTCAGCCGCCGCCGCGTGACTGCACGCCCCGCCGCGCATCTCGTGACACGCGCGGGGCGCCGACCGATCAGCCGAACGATGCCAGCGGATTGCCCGCTGCCAGCGCGTCGGCGCGATTCGGCGCCGGCGGGTAGATCCACTGCGTGTTGATCATCTGCTTGCGCGCCTTTCCTTCCGCGTGCGTCAGCTTGATCTGCCGATCCCAGCCTTCCGAGTAGACAGCGCCCCACTCGCCAAGGTCGACGCATGTCGCATAGAACGGCTGGCGGTACGTCAGCGTCGGCACACCGATCAGATCCGCGGCGACGTTGTGTCCGCCGAATTGCCCCATCACGATCGCGTGCTGGCACGACATCAATGCATCGTGCCCGTCGTCGTCGCACCGTGCCCGCGCCACGTCTCCCGCCACGAACACGTGCGGTGCGTCGGCGACCCGAAGATCGGCCGTGACCGCGACACGTCCGAGCGCGTCGAGATGCGACGAGACTTGCGCCGCGAGCGGGCTGGCACGCATTCCGCCTGCCCAGATCACGGTCATCGCCTCGATATGCGTGCCCGACGCGGTGCGAACGCCGTCGGCCGCGATCGACACGACACGCGAACCGAGTACGGCTTCGACGCCCAGCGAATCGAAGGCTTCAGCGACGTACGGGCGAGGATTGGGCCCGAGATCGGGACCGATGTCGTCCTGCGCGCCGATCACGACGACACGGCTCTTCGCATCCGGGCCAAACCACTCGCGCAATCGCTTGGGCAACTCGGTGGCGACCTCGATACCCGTGAAGCCGCAGCCGACCACCGCGACCGTATTGCGTGCCGGCGATTCCGGCAGTTTCGCGAGCGTCGCGAAGTGCGCGTCGAGTGCGACCGCGTCCTCGATGCAGTCGACGGAGAACGCGTGTTCCGCGAGCCCCGGCACCGGCGGCCTGCTCAGCTTGCTGCCGCTGGTCAGCAACAGCCGGTCATACGCGATCAGGCGCTTCTCGCCGTCGGCGCAAGCAACACCGACCGTCTTCTCGCGAACGTCGATCTCCTCGACACTGCCCTCGAGAAATTTCACGCCGACGGCATCGAGCAGCGGCAGCAGCGGCGCGGCCATTTGCTGCGGCCCGCTTTCGTACAACCGCGGCCGGATCTGCAATTCCGGCTTCGGGGAAACCAGCGTGATTTCAACGTCACTGCCCGTGACGCCGGCACTGTCCAGCACGCGAGCCGCGCCCAGTGCGCCCCACACGCCGGCAAAACCGGCACCCACTATCAGGATTTTCTGCGACATGATCATTGCCCTCGGTTGATGTCGACAGCGGCCATCCGCCGCGCGAAATCATCGTAGGGCGATGCGGCCGCGTGCAGTAGATCCGCAACCGTGCTCACGATGTTGCCTTCGCGGCACCAATCGATCGCATGTCACCGGAATCGATCGCAGGCATGATGTGCGGCGAAGTACGTGCGTTGCCGCCCCTTTCGTCACCCACCTGAATCGTCGATGAGGCAAATGAAATGCATCTCGGAAGATCGTACAAGCTATCGGAATTCCTGATCTGGACGCGCTGGAAGATCTACGAGCTGCTCATTTTCGGTTCCGTTCCGGTCGTGCTGTACAAGTTCTTTTCGATCACGTGGCTGTCGATCCCCCTGACGATCGTGGTGCTCCTCGGCACCGCGACGTCGTTCATCGTCGGCTTCAAGAACGTCCAGACGTACAACCGTGCAGCGGACGCGCTCGAAATCTGGACCGGCATCCTGAGCAAGAGCCGCCGCTGGGGACAAATTGCGCGCGACTTCGTCGCGGATGAAGAAGTTGCCCGAAAGCTGGTATACCGCCACCTCGCCTGGCTGACCGCGCTGCGATACGACCTGCGTCGCCCGCGGGTCTGGGAAAGCACGACCAAACGCTACAACGCGGAGTACCGCCGCTTCTATCGTGTTCCCGAATGGGAAAAGGACATCAGGGAATTGCTACCCCAATACCTGTCTCCCGCGGAAACGGCGCAGGCGCTGTCGTCCTCCTCCATCACGACATGCGTGCTGAGCCTTCAAGGTACGTCGCTCAAGACGCTTTACCTGGCCGGCCAGCTGAATTCGGGTTTTTACATGGAGCTTCAAAAAACGATCGGGGACTTCGTCGATCTCCAGTCGAGGTCGGAGCGATTCAAGAACTTCCCCTATCCGCGTCAGTACGCGACCGTCAGCTCGCTGTTCGTGCGGTTCTTCTGCCTTTCGCTTCCGTTCGGTCTTCTGAACGAATTCAATCGGTTGAACGACAGCGTGAGCGGCTTCATGCACGGCAACATGGTATGGCTGGTCGTGCCGTGCAGCGTCGCCGTTTCGTGGATGTATACGTCGCTCGAACAGGTGGGCGAAAGCACCGAGAATCCGTTTGAAGGCGGTGCGAACGATGTGCCCATTTCAACGCTGTGCAGCACGATCGAACGCGACCTGAAGGCGATGCTCGGAGAACACGAAAGCGAATCGTCGAGCCGCACGATCATCGCGCTATAGGGCGTTCGGCGCCTTTCCGACGCCGCTCGACGCGAATTCACGCTGCACGTGCCGCCGTCGATCCCGTCGTTCGGGCCGCACGGCGTTCCCTGCCGGGCAATCCTCCTTTCGTCGATTGTTGTCGCCGAGACAACATGGTGAGGTCCTTCGCGGCGCTACTGACGCGCGGCCACATCGCCTACGCTTGGCGCTGACGGTGGCCGTACATACTGCCCGATGCGTTCCGGAGCACAGGGACGACACCGCAAGCGCAACGCGCGAAACCACGTGGCGAATCCGCGCCGCGTCGCGTCTTCACGCGTCATTGGTCGCGACGGCAAACGCCGTCGCGACGGGTGCCCCCGGCACCTCACCTACCGAGGAACGATCCGTGACAGAAGAAGATATCCGCAGCAAAGCGTTCGCGATGCCCGTCCCCAACCCGGCGTATCCGCGTCCGCCCTTCCGCTTCGTCAATCGGGAGTACTTCATCATCTCGTATGAGACGGACCTGGATGCCCTCCGTGCCGTCGTGCCGGCACCGCTGACGGTCGACCATGCCGTCGTTCACTACGAGTTCATCCGCATGCCCGATTCGTCGGGATTCGGCGACTACACGGAAAGCGGTCAGGTGATCTCCGTTCTGGACGCGGACGGCAACCGGGCCAACTTCACGCACTCGATGTACCTCGACGACGAAGGCCCGATCGCAGCCGGACGGGAGATCTGGGGATTTCCGAAGAAACTGGCCTCGCCCAGGCTCTGCATCGACGGCAAGGACACGCTGCTCGGCACGCTCGACTACGGCACGCAGCGCATCGCCACCGGCACGATGGGTTACAAGTACCGCGCGCTCGACACGGCAGCGGAGCGCCGCAAGCTCGCCGACACGCCCAACTATCTGCTCAAGGTCATTCCGCACGTCGACGGCTCGGCGCGCATCTGCGAACTGGTGCGTTTCTTCCTGCGCGACGTCGACGTGATCGGCGCATGGGAGGGGCCTGCCGCGCTCGAGCTGCGGCCGCATGCGCTCGCATCGGTTGCCGAACTGCCGGTTCGCAAGGTGATCGGCGCGCGTCACGTCATGGCGAATCTCACACTCGATATCGGCGAAGTCGCCCATGACTACCTCGCCCCCGCCGAGCCGTTGAAGCTCGCGGTCAACCAGTAAGCTCCCGGAGGACATATGGCACTGAATGACAAGGTCGCGCTCGTAACGGGCGCAGCAAGCGGTATCGGCGAAATGTGCGCGCGCAAGCTCGCGGCGGACGGCGCGACGGTCGTGATCGCCGACCTCAATCTCGCGGCGGCACGACAGGTCGCCGACGACATCGTCGCCGGCGGCGGGAAAGCATCGGCGGTCGCGATGGACGTCACCAGCGAGGAAGCCGTCGATGCGGGCGTGGCCGACACCGTGAACCGGCTGGGCGGCATCGACGTGCTCGTGTCGAATGCGGGCATCCAGATCGTCAACCGGATCGAGGACTACACGTTCTCCGACTGGAAGAAAATGCTGGCCATTCACCTC
The DNA here is from genome assembly GCF_024704855.1 of Burkholderia sp. HAN2018. Taxonomy (NCBI): domain Bacteria; kingdom Pseudomonadati; phylum Pseudomonadota; class Betaproteobacteria; order Burkholderiales; family Burkholderiaceae; genus Burkholderia; species Burkholderia sp. HAN2018. The sequence continues at coordinate 30,976 of NZ_QOBB01000018.1, forward strand.
GACGGGGCATTCCTGACGACCCGCGCCGCGCTGCGGCACATGTACGCGTCGAACAAGGGCGGCTCGGTGATCTACATGGGCTCGGTGCATTCGCACGAAGCGTCGCCGCTGAAGTCCGCCTATGTGACCGCCAAGCACGGGTTGCTCGGCCTCGCGCGCGTCGTCGCGAAAGAAGGCGGGTCGCGCGGCATCCGCGCGAACGTCGTGTGCCCGGGCTTCGTCAGGACCCCGCTGGTCGACAAGCAGATTCCCGAGCAGGCGAAAGTCCTGGGCATCTCGGAACAGCAGGTCGTCAAGGACGTGATGCTGAAGGAAACGGTCGACGGCGAATTCACGTCGGTGGCCGACGTCGCGAACACGGTCGCGTTCCTGGCCGGCTTCGAATCGAACGCACTCACCGGACAATCGATCGTGGTCAGCCACGGCTGGTTCATGCAGTAAGGAGAACACCATGCAACCGAGCCAGCGAAACAAGCTGAAGCAGCCCCATCGGATCGAGCTCCCCGCCTATGACGAAATCGGGCTCGTGCTGCAGGGCGGCGGCGCCCTGGGCGCATACCAGGCCGGCGTCTATGAAGGCATGGCCGAGGTCGGCGTGGAACCGACGCAAATCGCCGGCGTCTCGATCGGCGCGCTGAATACCGCGATCATCGCGGGCAACGCGCCTGCCGATCGCACGGAAGCGTTGCGCGGCTTCTGGAACACCGTCAGCCAGCCGACCGACCCGCTCTCGCACGTCGGCGCCTACCTGTCGGCTTGGCCGGGGCTTGAAGACGTGGGGCGCAGGTGGTCGAGCGCATGGGCCGCCACGCGCACACTGATCGAAGGCCAGGGCGGATTCTTCGCTCCGCGCATGCATGCGCCTTTCGCCGGATTCGGCAGGAAGCGTCCCGACCAGGTCAGCTATTACGACACGTCGGCTTTGCGCGACACGCTTCTGCGGTACGCGAACTTCGATCGCATCAACGACGGGAACATTCGCGTCTCCGTCGGCGCGGTCAACGTGCGAACAGGCAATCTCGTCTATTTCGACAATTCGAAAATGCGTCTGGCGCCGGAGCATTTCATCGCGTCGGGCGCACTGCCGCCGGGCTTTCCCGCCGTCGAGATCGACGGCGAGTTTTACTGGGACGGCGGCCTGGTGTCCAACACGCCGCTCACCGAGATCATCCGGGAAAGCCAGCACAAGGACACGCTCGTGTTCCAGCTCGACCTGTGGAGCGCGCGAGGCAAGCTGCCGGGCGATTTTCTCGACGTCAGCGAGCGGACCAAGGACATTCAGTATTCGAGCCGCACGCGCGCCATCACCGCGTTCATGTCGCAGAACCAAAAGCACGCCCAGATGATCAAGGCGTTGCTCGAACATATTCCCGAACACGTTCGGCTTGCCCACCCGCTGCTGCGCGATGCGCAGAAAACGGCGGACGGCAGCGCCGTGAACGTCGTGCACCTGATCTACAAGAACAAGACGTTCGAGGGGCACTACAAGGACTACGAGTTCAGCAAGGACACGATGCGCGAGCATTGGGCAAGCGGCCTCGAGGATATTCGCCGTACGTTCGGGCACCCGGAGTGGTTCGAGATTCCGAGCCGGGAAATCGGCTTCGTCACGCGGGACGTGCACCGCTATCGGCAGGACGTCGACGAACCCGGCTGGTCGGGCAAGGTTGCGTTGCCGGCACGGCAACATTCGCCGGAGCAGGAATCGTCCGTCGCCAGGTAACGCGCGTCGACACCCGCCACGGGGCAGCAAGGCGGTCGTTCAAGCGCCCGCATCGCGTGACGAGCGACCCGGCCGGTACTGCCCCCGACTCGACGTATCCGCCCTGCAAGACCGGATCAGGCGGCGCCGCGGCCGGCCTTCGGAACAGGCTACGCGGCAGCCTCAAGGAGAGCATCATGATGTCGCATGAATTGATCGCGCGGTACGGCACATGGGTCGTATTCCTGAACGTGCTCGGGTCTTCGCTCGGCCTCCCGTTGCCGGCCATACCGACGTTGATCACGGTAGGCGCGGGCACCGCGCTCGTCACGCATGTCGGGTCGTCGACGCTGCTGCATTTCCTGACGATACTGGGTGCCGCCGTGATCGGCGGCCTGCTCGGCGATCTGGTCTGGTTCCAGGGAGGCAAACGGTACGGCAAGCGCACGCTTCACACCGTCTGCGGCCTGTCGCCGTCGCGCGAAGCGTGCGTCACGACGACCGAGCGCTTTTTCGGGCGCTGGGGCGTTCGCGTGCTCGTCGTTGCGCGGTTCGTACCCGGCCTTTCGCTCGTTGCTGTTCCGCTCTGCGGTGCGATGGCCGTCCGGGTGCGCGCCTTCGTCCTGCACGATTGCGCCGGCATTGCACTGTGGGCATCGATCGGCCTCGCCATCGGCACGCTGTTCGCGTCGCAGATCGATGCGATCTTCGCGACTGTCGCCCGGCTCGGCTGGCAAGCGCTCGTCGTGATCGGCATCGCCCCGGTGCTGTACTTTCTGTATGGCTACTGCCGCAGGCAGATGATGGCAAATGCGCTCGGGAAGGCGCGGATCAGCGCGGGCGAATTACATGCGTTGCTCGCGAACAAGCCGCGGCCGGCCGTGATCGATATCCGTTCCGCCGAATGGAGAACGCGCGATCCGTTTGTCATTCCGGGCGCGCTGATCGCCGATGAACGCCAGCCCCGCCAGATCATGGAGCGTTATGGAACGAACCGGACGCTGGTCATCTATTGTGCGTGTCCGCACGAAGCGTCTGCTGCGTCGGTGGCCAGGCAGCTGCGGCTGTCCGGCGTCAAGCTTGCATTGCCGCTCACCGGCGGCATCGAGGCATGGCGTGTCGCGGGTTTCGACGTGGAACCGATGATCGCGATGAACGACACGGCAATCGGCGCCGCCGGGCAGCAGCTTTTCACGCAATGACTGCCATGGCGCCTTCATGCGCCGAAGCAGCGCGTATCGCCCTGCTCGTGCGGCGGACGACCGAATCGGCATCACGACTCTTGCTGCCCCGGCTTCGCGCGTCCCCGCCCCGATCCTCGACGAACCGGGCCTCGCGCTCCCGCGACTGCGCGCCTCGCGACAACCGGGCCGGTACTTTGCTCGGGTACACTCATGCCTCCGCCACACGCGCCGTCACAGCATGGACAGTCAGCTTTGGATCATTTGCGGGCTTACATTCGTCATCCATGTGATCGCGACACTGGCCTATGCGGTGCGGATCGCCGGCGTTCGAACGCGCCGGATCGCCTTGTCGTTTTCCTTGTTCGGGATCATCGCGCTGGTTTCCCGGACGGCCAACTCCTTTCAGGGGCCGTTCATCGCGAAACGGGTCGAAATGGATATTGCGCATCGGATGGGCAGCGGGCTGCTCACCGATTTTCGGCTCTTCCTGCTGAGCGCCACCGTGGCGAGCATTGCCGGCGCATTCCTGATCCCGACTTTCCAGCGTTATTTCAGCCGCGCCGTCGAACATTTCCAGGTGAATCGTTCGATTCCGCGGCTGCTGGTCGACGCCTGCAGTCGCGCCGGCGTCAACTATCTTCGCGTCGGCGCACGACTGCCTTCCCGCCACAACGTCACGCAACTGACCGCGAGCACCGGCGTGTCCTGGAAAGTCATCGTGCTGAACGTGGCAGCCATGGCGATCTGGACGGTCGGTGTGTTCGCGTCGCTATATGCGGGTTACCTGAAACCCGACCTGAGGGTGACATGCGCGAACCTGTCGTCCGTCATCAACGGCTTCGCGACCGTGGTGCTGGCCGTCGTCATCGACCCGCAGGTTTCTGTCATGACCGACGATGTCATCGAAGGCCGGATATCGGAAAACAGCTTCCGGCGGGCCATCACGACGCTCGCCGGTGCGCGAGTTCTCGGCACGCTGTGCGCTCAGGCGGCGCTCGTTCCGGCGGCGTTGGTCATTGTCCGTGTCGCGGAAATCATTTAACCAGGAATGGTCGTCTGCAGATGCTGTATCGTAAGCACCCTCGCAGTCGCGCAGACGGACCACACAATCTCCGCCGAGATGTCCCAGATGATTCCACTCCATCGCGATCCAGCGTTCTATCAGCTCCTTGCCGACAGCTACGCCCGGCTGCTTGGCCGCCCCCTGGTGCCTCAGGCCATGCACGTGGACGAAGCTACCGAATGGCTCTATGAGCGTGCGCCGTTTGCGGTACTCGCGCACAACACCGATCCCGACCCGGTCTTCATTTACGGCAACAAGGCCGCGCAGCGCCGGTTCGGGTACAGCTGGGATGAAATCACCCGACTGCCGTCCCGACTCTCAGCAGAAGCCCCGAATCGCGAGGAGCGGCAGCAATTCCTCGCACGCGTACAGCGGCTCGGCTACGAGACGGGCTACAAGGGCGTGCGGGTCACCAAGTCAGGCCAGCGCTTCATGATCGAGGAAGCCACGCTGTGGCAACTGCTCGACGCCGACGGCACACTGCACGGCCAGGCGGTTGTCATCCCGCGCACGCGTGACATCTGATCGGACGACCCGGTGTCTGGACCAGGGTCTGGCCGCCCTGCACGCCCTACCCTTCCATCGACTGCATTGGTGCGGACCGGGCAACACCATGCATCCCGAGTCGATCTGGTGCGTCGGCTCGTCTTTGCCTAGCATGCAAGTACGTGTGGTCCATCGACGGGATGGCACTCGTGGGGATTGACTGGCAGGCAAGCGCTGCGCCGTTGCGCTGATTCGCTTCGAAGAACAACGCATCGCCTCGATACCCAAGGTTCGAGAGCCGCTCGCGTTGGCCATACCGGCAACCGGGAGGCATATGGAGAACGAGAGGTTGCAACCTCCGCCGCTGACACTGCTCGACAAATACCGCGGGAAGGAATTCGCCCCGCTCTACACGACCACGGTCACGGTCTCTGGCGGCACATCCAGGCACGGCCGTGCATCGGGCGTCGCGAAATCCGACGACGGCAGTCTCGTCCTCGATCTGCGCGTGCCCGCCGAACTGGGCGGCCCGGGCGGCGGCACCAATCCCGAGCAGCTTTTTGCCGCCGGTTACGCCGCGTGCTTTCACGGCGCGCTGAGCCTGCTGGCGCAACGCGCAAGGGTCGATATCCGGGAGACGACCGTCACCGTCGAAGTCTCGTTCGGCCGCGATCCGGTAGATGGCGGATATGCGCTGGTTGCCAACGTCACCGTCCGCATGCCGGGTGTCGAGTTGCCCGTCGCGGAAAGTCTCGTACGCGACACGGAACGTCTCTGTCCTTATACGAAGATGGCACGACAAGGCATATGCGGCTTCATCGCCGTGTCGGCATGATGGGCGATTGGTTCGGAAGCGGCAACAGAGTGCGCACCTTGCCGGCACTACTAGCTCCCGGGACGCACGATTACGATGGTTGCCGGGCAGGTGCTGCGGCGAATCGCCATCCGACGCGCCCACGGCACCGCTTCAACCGATCAGGAGAACAGATCATGACGCAACGTATCAACTACTTTCAGCAATCGCCGGAACTGGTCAGGAAGCTCATCGAGCTGGACGGCTTGTTTCAGAAGACGACGATCGAGGCGCCGGTCCGCGAGCTCGTCGAGATCCGGGCATCGCAGCTCAACGGCTGCGCATTCTGCGTCGACATGCACATCAAGATGGCAAAGATTCATGGCGAGCGTGAATTGCGCCTGCATCACGTCGCGATCTGGCTCGAATCGACGCTGTTTTCACCCCGCGAGCGCGCCGCGCTGGAATGGACCGAGGTACTGACCCGCCTCCCTGCGCATGGCGTGCCGGACGATCTCTATGCACGCGTACGGGAACACTATTCCGAGCAGGAATTGTCGGATCTCACCGTCCTCGTGGGCGCCATCAATAGCTGGAACCGGCTGAATGTCGCATTCCGTATCGTGCCGGGATCGTTCGACAAGATGTTCGGGCTCGACAAGGCCAACCTGGAGTGACGACATGAAACGCATCATGCTCGTACTCGCGCCGCTGGTATCGTCGCTGCTGATGGCCGTTCAGCCGGCCGTCGCCGCGCCACAAGCGAAGGTCACGCCGCTGACCACGGAGCCGTTGCCCGAGTATCCGGGCAAGGAAGTCCAGATGATCGTCGTGGACTATCCGCCCGGCAGCGTCGACCCCGTTCATCGTCACGACGCGCACGCGTTCGTCTACGTGCTCGACGGCAGCATCGTGATGGGCCTGAACGGCGGCAAGGAGGTCACGCTCCATGCCGGCGACACGTTCCACGAAGGCCCGGAGGACGTCCACACGGTCGGGCGAAATGCCAGCAGCACGAAGCCGGCAAAATTCGTCGTGTTCCTGATCAAGAACAAAGGCGCGCCGGTCCTCACCCCCGTGAAGTAAGGTAATCGTCGTCGCGGCCCGGCAATGCCGGGCCGCTTCTCCGGTTTCAATCGCGACAGTGCGTCGAGCCCATGTGATTCGTGTACGGCGACGACTCGATCCACTTCGGATCGGCAGCCAGCAGCGGATTGATTCGTGTTCGAGGCCACGCTAAGGCGATCGGGCGACTTGAACGGATACGCGACGGGCGATCGCCCGATCGGGCGCCGGCGCACCGCGGTGGCGTCGGAACCTGACCCAGTTGACACGGCGGATGCGACCACCGGCCCGATCTTGCTTACCGCCCCCTGATATATGCACTGTGTTCTCGGCGGCAATCGGCCGCCGTGAACTGCCCCCTCTTGACTGGAATCAATCGCCCTCTCGAGCTTCGCGATCAGCCAACTCGCATCAACCTTCGATGCACTTGTCTCGAACCCCGACTCGCTTTCCGCGATACCGATCGCGGAGATGAGCCGCGCGCTTCGCGCGACGCGTGACCAAGTGGCCGCGCGCGGATCTCGCGCCGGCCGCATGCCCTGTCTCCGCCGGTGCCTGTGCCCTCCTTCATACGCGCTCGGGCGTCAGCGGCTCGCCGCAAAGGCATCGATTCCGGTCAGCTTCGCGGACCACGCCCACAGACGCGCCGCCTCATCCGGATCGATCGCATGCGGCCGCACGCCGAATTCCTCGTTTCCCTGCGTGACGACCGCGACGTCGCAATCCTCGCAATAGATACCGCCGATCGCCGCAAGGCGCGGCGACGTTGCCGCCCATACCTGGGTTGCGGCACCCTGGGCCGGCGTCTTGAAAGTCGGATCGACCGGCACACCGTGCTCGTCCACCCAGCCCTGCGCCATCATCTCTTCACGTGTCAGATGACGCTGCAGCGGCGTCGCGATCTTGCCCGGATGCAGCGAATAGGCGCGGACGCCGAACGGGGCGCCCAGCGCGTCGAGCTGCACCGCGAACAGCGCATTGGCGGTCTTCGACTGCGCGTACGCGAGCCATTTGTCGTAGCCGTGTGCGAACTGGACGTCATCCCAACGAATCGGCGACAGCCGGTGCCCGAGCGACGACACCGCGACCACGCGGGCGCCGCCGCCATGCGCGAGCACGGGCCACAGCCCGTTGACGAGCGCGTAATGGCCAAGATGATTGACGGCCATCTGCGCTTCCCGGCCATCGCCGACGCGTGTCTCCGGGCACGCCATGATGCCCGCGCTGTTGATGACGATGTCCACGTTGCGCTGCCCATCGACGAACCGCGCCACGAACGTGGCCACGCTCGCGAGATCGGCGAGGTCGAGTGCCGCAATCTCCACACCGTCGATGCCGCGCGTTGCTTCGCGCGCGGCATCGATGCCCCGTGCGCCGACGACGACGGTCGCACCGGCCCGCGCCAGTGCGACCGTCGTTTCCAGGCCGAGACCCGAATGGCCGCCCGTGACGATGGCGGTCTTGCCACGAAGGTCGAGATCGGCCAGTACGTCGCTTGCTGTCGATGCTGCGCCGAATCCGGAATGAAGGGGGTGTTGCCTGCTCGTCATCGAAGGCTCCTGGAACGATGCGTGAAGCACGCGCCCGCCTGTCGGTCGCGTCACTGCACGAGGCCATTGTCCGGCGGCGCCCCCGGACTGTGAATGCAATAGAATCCGATTTTTCGTCGAGATCGTCCGGAGCTTGAACGTGGATCCCCTGTCGGAAGTGCTGTCGCTGCTGGAAACGCGCGACTCGTATTTCACCGGCCTGAGAGCAGGCGGCCAGTGGGCGGTTGCCATTCCCCCGCCCGAGGGAATCAAGTTCAATGCGGTTGTCGAGGGAAGTTGCTGGCTGACCGTCGACGGCGCCGGGGCGCCGATCCGGCTGCGCACGGGAGACTGCTTCCTGCTCGCATCGCCGCGGGCATTTTCGCTGGCGAGCGATCCATCGGTTACGCCGGTCCCTGCCGCCGACGTGTACCGGAACGTCGAACACGGCATCGCGCACTATGGCGAACCGGCGAACTGCTTTCTGATCGGTGGTCGCTTCTCGTACGAGGAAGGCATGCCGCTGCTGCTTGGCAGCCTGCCGCCCGTGGTGATCGTGAGCGGCGACTCCGAGCAGGCGGCGGTGTTGCGCTGGGCGCTGCAGCGGCTCGCACATGAATTCGGCAAACCATCGCCGGGGGCGTCGCTGATGGTTCGGCATCTCGGCCACATGATGCTGGTCGAGATCCTGCGCCGCTACGTGGACGACGGCGCGAACAGCGATGTCGGATGGCTTGCCGGGTTCGCGGACTCCCGGGTGAGCACGGCGCTTGTCGCCATTCATGCGCAGCCCGCGCGACGCTGGACGGTCGACGAACTCGCGACCTGCTGCCACGTATCGCGTTCGACGTTCGCGCTGCACTTCAAGCGGCGGCTGGGATTCGGGCCGCTCGAGTACGTACTGCGCTGGCGCGTGCAGCTCGCGATGCGGGAACTGCGGCGCTCGAACGCATCGATATCGGCAATCGCGCAAATGCTCGGCTACGACTCGGATAGCGCGTTCGGACATGCGTTCAAGCGCATCGTGGGTTGCTCTCCTCGTGCCTATCGACATGACATCACGGGCGAGTCGGGCGGCTAACGTCATCGCCCGGCACGCTACCGCCTCTGTTGGCGCCCCAGAACCCGTTTCAGTCACGCCATCGATGCTGCCCTCCTCCGATGGGATTCATTCCGATCAACATCATCGGGATAAGTTTTCTTATCACAACACCACTATAGGTAAATCAAACTTGCGATCCGGACAACGCGCGACCACGAGCGTCCCCGTCGTGACGGCCCTGTCGAAAGTTGGCAGAAGCCTTTGCGCAGCCTCCCCGGTGGCAACATCATTTCTGTCGACGCCCGGCTGCGAGTGCATGCGCGCTACGTGCCGAATCCCGTTTCGTGGAACGCCAATCGAATGATCGCAGCAGCTTACCGCGCGCATCACGGAATGGCGTGCATCGGCTGGCAACTGACGCCGCCTTCGCACTGACGTCCAGACGCTGGCTCCCTGTCGATTCGACGGCCGTCACAATTTCGGCAAGCAACGTCAGGTACATGCCCCCCTGCCCCATGTCGCGGAATCGGGAGAGGTGTCGTTTTCCGTATAAGGCATGAATGACCGGCGTCGACTGGTTGTCGAGGCAGTTGCCTCATCGCGGTCGAAATAAGATGGACACCCGATCGACGATGCGCGTATGATGGTTTCATTCGAGCGCCCGTTTGCTGTTTGCCCGCTCGCCCTCCACTCGCCACCGTGTTGCGTCGCGTACCGCCTCGCTCGCAACGTTTGTCCCTTACACACCGACCCGCCGCGCCATGCATCAGGCGATGCTGGCTGCATACGCTCGTCCTTGCGAGTCGCCGCAATCGATCGCCGGGAGTTCATGATGAGCATGCATATTTACCGTGGATTCGAGATCTATCCACTGATTTACCCACACGTGCCTGCGTTGGATGGCAACCCGCATAACTACGATGCCGGCTTCGACGCAGCGGTCAAGATTTGTCTTCGCGGCACCACCGATACGCTGACGCAGAGCCAGACTTTCAGGCTTCTCGACGACAGTCCGTTCGATACCGCCGGTGATGCACGTCGTGCGTCATTGCGCTATGCCGAAAGTGTCATCGACGAAAATCGCGAAAAGCAGGGCTTCTTTTCGAGCGCCGTCTGACGCGACTCACGATGGCAAAGTAACTTTCCAGCAATTTGGAGGACGAAATGATCGTCGACGAACTTCTTGACCTGATCAGAGGGTGCAAGGTCACTCGGAGCGACGCTGTCCTGCCCGCTGGAATGACCCGTTCCGCGCTATGTCATCAACAGGAGCTGCAGATGTTCGCGGCTGTGCGCGCATTTTCAATCGGAGCCGGGTATTCGGAATTCGAATCTGACGAGATCGCAAGCACCGTCATGACACGACTCGGCTAGTTTTCCCGTCGACCGTTTTCAACCAGGAGTTACATGACAACCATCACACTGAAGATCAACGAACCAATCGATGTCGCGCTGCGACGATTCCGGCGCAGTATCGAGAAGACCGGGTTGATTCGGGAGTTGCGCAGTCGCACCAGCTACGAAAAGCCCACGACGGAGCGCAAGCGGAAAAAGGCCAGCGCCGTTGCCAGGCAGCGCCTGCGGACGAAGCGCCTGATGCCGCCCCGCAAAATGTTCTAGGAACATCGTGCACGCCGTGCCTGCCGGGGGCCCGCTTGCGTCGCCATCTCGGCCCCCGGCATGAATTACCGCGGCCGGACGACGCAGGCGGCAAGCCGGCCGGCCACCTCGCAGCAGCAAGAAGGATGATCAGTACGCTCGTCACGCCGTGCAGCCGTGGTGCTGCCCGAAATTGACTCCAGCATCGCCTTTCGAGCGAGCGCACGTGCGCTCGCCGTGCAGCAAGTCAAAATGAAAACCATAATCAGAAGGCGAAAAACATGAGCTGGTACTGCGACGCGGAACGCGAGTTGGCCCATATCAGACGATCAATCGGGCTGCTTGAGCAAGCGCAACACGCGTTCATCAACAGATCGACCGTCAACGATCCAGCGTACTGGAGAGTCAAGCTCAACAAGCTCCGCACGCAATCCGAGCGCAACAAGGTTCTCTCACTCCAAGTGGACGAACTCCTGGCCCGCCTCGAACGCATTCAGGACTCACGCTCCCGAAGATAGGAGCCGACTCCTTCTTCGCCCCTCTTTTTCCGGGTGCACGCGCATTGCAGGGAGCAATCCCAGGAGCACCATCATGATCGACGCCAACCCAGGCAACACGTTTCGACACCTTCCGCTCTCGCCCGAGCAGGACGCGGAAATCCGGCACCATATAAAGAAAAAGGCGCAAAAGGGCGAAGCGTGGGACACCCCTGAGTTGGCGATGATGCTCGGAGACATGCTTTCCCCTCCGCCAAGCGACGACCAGACGCCGGAGGCTACCGTCGAAGAAGTGAAACTGGCCTGCGAATATGCATTGGCCTCGATCGACGAAGCCATGGAGTCCGTATCCGCACGTGAGGAACGACTCGCCGCGATGGAAGCCGAGGAAATGAAGCACCCCAGGCAGTAACGCATCCACGATGCCCGAAGCTCGAGCCGCAGTTGTGCCGCCGCCCCTTTGCCTTCAGCCGGATTGAACGACCCGGCCATCCCTCCGCCCGTTACGTCGCGTACGCAATCGCAACGTCACTCGCCTCGAAAAACGCGAATTTCCGCGAACGCCCCGGCTGCAACGGGGCACCCGTCGTTCAGCGGCCGATCGGCAACCCCGTCGGTTCGATCCAGCCCAGCTTGTAAGCGATCAGCAGCGACAGGAACAGCGTGACCGACAGCCCGACGCGTGCCGCGAGCGACCATGCCATCCGCTTGGACTTGCCGCGATCGTGATTCATGAAATACAGCGCAAAGATCAGGCTCGCGATGATCATCGCGAATGCCACGGAAACCAGCAGAGTTTTCATTGGTGATGCCCTTGAAGATCTGAATCGGCCTGAATCAGTTCGGCCAGTTTTTGCCGCTCGTCGGCGAGCGCGCCGACGCCCGACGCCGGCCAGTCCAGCGCGACGCCGTTGCCCAGCGAATCGCGCACGAGCGCCTGGTAGCGCCGGTCGTTGATCCGGCCGTGGTCCATCGTTTCCGAGATCTCGCGCCGGAACGGCAGCGGGAAACTCGCGTATGCGCGCGACAGCGCCGCATATTGTCTCGCATCGATCTCTTTCGACGATGGTATGACTGTCCAGATCACCACGGCCACGATGGCCGTGAACGGGATCGCAGTGTAGCGAAGGATGAACTTGATCGGGGTCATGAAACGGTGGGCAGAAGTGATCGCGAATGCGGGCGGCACGGCAATGCGGCAGCGAAGCCGCGGCCGGTCCGCGCAGCACGACATTGTACTGTCAGCCCCATACGGCTGACAGAGTATGATAATGACATTATCATGTTCGTCACATGATTCAAGAGACCCGGCGCCCGTACGCATGCGGCGTTCCCGCCCTGCCGCCCGGCGCCGGTTTTCATGTCCGTGCCCGCGATCCGCGGCGATTGAGCGAAGCCACCATGCCAGCGCAGTACTTTCGAAACCTGACGGGAAAACACCGCAGCGCGAACGCAAACCGTCAGCTCGGGTTTTCGTTGGCGTTCGTCGCCGGCGCGGCCAATGCCGGCGGCTTCCTCGCGGTCAAGCAATACACGTCGCACATGAGCGGCATCGTATCGGCGATCGCCGACCAGACGGCGCTCGGCGACGTGCGGCTCGCGCTGGCCGGCATCAGCTCGCTGGGGTCGTTCCTGATCGGTGCCAGCTGCTCGGCGATCCTCGTCAACTGGGGCCGCCGTCGCGGCCTGCACAGCCAGTTCATGCTGCCGCTGCTGGTCGAGGCCGCGCTGCTGCTTCTGTTCGGGCTGCTCGGCAGCCATCTCGCGCTGTGGGAAACCTTCTTCGTACCGGTGACCGTGACGCTGCTGTGTTTCATCATGGGGCTTCAGAACGCGACGATCACGAAGCTGTCGGGCGCGGAGATCCGCACCACACACATGACCGGCATCGTGACCGACCTCGGCATCGAACTCGGGAAGCTGTTCTACTGGAACCGGTCGGCGATCGACGTCGACGCGCATGCGGTGGTCGCCAACCGCTCGAAGCTGCGGATTCATGCAACGATGCTTTCGTCGTTCTTCATCGGCGGCCTGGCCGGCGCAATCGGCTTCAAGCATGTCGGCTACGTATCGACCGTGCCGCTCGCCGCGGTGCTCGTCACGCTGGCGATCGTACCGGTGATCGACGACCTGCTCGCGTTGGTCCGCAGCAAGCGTTGAGCGCGCACCCGGCCGCGTTTCCCCGCGTGCCCGGTAGTAGCGCCGAAGGCTCATCGATTATAATTTGATTAACATACCGACCACCCTCGCCCGCAATGGAAACAAAAACCGCCCGCCTGACCGTCCTGATCGATCCCGCGAAGAAGGAAGCATTCGAGATGCTCTGCGCAGAGCAGGATCTCACGCCTTCGCAAGTCGTGCGGCAACTGATCCGCGAGTATCTCGACCGTCACGGCGTGACGTACAAGACCAAGAGCGCGCTCGGCAAGCGCGTGAAGTAAGCGCGGCCGCGCACGCGGCGCCACTTGACGCCGCTTGACGCCACTTATGCGCCAATCTCCCACCGCCCCTTAGGCTGCGTACGCTGCACCAGCCGCTGCGGCTCGATGCACTCCCCGGCCTTCATGCGTCTCGCCGTGGCCGCCAGCTTGAGCTCGCCGGCCTGTGTGCACGCAAGTGCGCGTTCGAGCAGGATGCGGAGTGACGGCAGCCGCTGGCCGCCCTTCCACGCAAATGCGATGTAGTTGTTGTCGTCGCCGCACGGCACCAGCGTATACGACGCACCGAACACCGCTCGCAGTTGCTCGAGATGTTGCGGCAATGCCGGATCGTCGTCCATGAAGTTGATCGCCAGTACGCCGGTATCACTCAGGCGCGCCCGGCATGCCGCGAGGAATGCCGCACCCGTGCACCGGCCACGCATGCCGTCCGCGACGAACGCGTCGTGCAGGATCACGTCCGTCCGGACATCCGCCCTTTCCAGGTGATCCGCGGCGTCGGCGCACACCACGGTGAACCGGCCGTCGTCGGCAGGAATCCTGAATACGTCCCGCAGCGCGATCACGTCCGGGTTGATCTCGACCGCGTCGATCGCCGCACCGGGCAGGTGCCGGTAGCAGTACTTCGCCAGCGAACCGCCGCCGAGCCCGAGCATGCAGATGTGCGCAGGCTCCGGCTGCAGCAGCAGAAAGCCCATCATCACGCGTGTATAGCCGAGTTCGAGCCGGCCCGGATCCCGGAGCGACATGAAGCTCTGCGTGCCGATATGATCGAAATGGAGCGAAAGTGCGTGCTGCGTCTCCAGCACGAAAGGCCGGCCGTCGTTCAGCGGCGTCGCCAGGAACCTGACGAACGCATCGTAGGAAAATCGTTCCTCGGCCATGGTGGGCTGTCGATCAAGCAGTCGATTGGCGCGGGTGCACTCAGACCTTCTTCAGGTAGCAGGCTTTCAGCATGAAGCCGCCCATGTCGGTCTTGCAGTCGACCTCGTGATCGCCGCCGACGAGCCGGATGCTCTTGACCTTGGTACCCATCTTCAGCGTGATCGACGAGCCCTTCACGCGCAAGTCCTTGATCAGCACGACCGAATCGCCATCCGACAGCACGTTGCCGTTCGCGTCCTTGACGACGTCGCCGGCCGGCTCGTCACCGGTTTCGGCGCCGGCACCGGCCGACCATTCATGGCCGCAGTCCGCGCATACGGTCAGCGTGCCGTCCGGGTAAGTGTTTTCCATCGCGCATTGCGGGCAGGCAGGGGCGGCGTTCATTGCAGCTTCCATTCAGGAGGAGTTGGGTCGTCGATAAAAATGCCGGGCGCGCTGGCAGCGTCGCCCGGCCGGCCTGACGGCACGCGCCGACGGATCGGCGGACCGCCGTCGGCGCACACGGCATTATAATGCAATTCACATATCTTGACCGCTGTATTATAATCACCACTTTCGTGCCGTTCGCCGGATTTGCAACCCGTTTCCACGAGAATGCCGGCACATCCAAGCAGGATGCACACACCCCGGCCTCGCCGACGGCTGCTCCGGGTTTCGCGGGAAAGCGTGTTTCACGCGCGCCAGGCGCACCGCCGGCCTGGCACCGCACACCGATTCTCCGTTCAGAGGCTTTCCGACATCGTGGCAACCGTCGTGTACGTTGAAATCGGCCCCGCCTGGAACCGCAACCGCGGCGGCGCCGCACGAAAAGCAGCCGTCGACGCGGCGCGCGGCTTCGAAAGCGACATCCTGCTGATCGCGAACGGGATCAGCAGCAACGCGAAGGACAGCGCCGCCATCGCGGCGCTGCAGGTGCACGGCGGCGCGTCCGCGCAAGTGCTGGCCACCGGCCCCGACGAGGAGGCGGCGCTGCAGGCGCTGCTGCCCGTGCTGCAAGCGCGCTGATTTGCGCACCACCCAGCGTCACGGCATCCCGCCCACCCCGAATCCCCTTTTCACGAGGAAGCGATGAGCGACAACTTCACGTCCAACACCCCGAACCTGTCGGCCTCCGCCATCTGGGCGCTCGAGCGCCTCGCCGACGTCCGCTACGGGCGCGATGCGCCCGCGCTCGGCTGGTCGATCGCGCGGGAACTCGTCAGCGCGGGCTTCGTCAGCCATTCCGCGCACGGCCGCTCCGGCGCGTCGATCACGGCCGAAGGGCGGACCTTCCTGAAAAGCCGGAAGTAGACCGTCGGCGGCGGCGAATCGACTTGATCCTTTTGAGCATCACAATGGCGATTTTGCGCCTTATGAGGATCGCCCTGCGCTTCTAAAGTGGAGTCACCCCGAACGAACGGGCGTCAACTTTCCGATCAAGGAGCCAGTCATGAGCCGCATCGCCATCCCCGCCATCGAAACCGCCACCGGCGCAACCGCCGACGTGTACGCACAAGTCCGCAAGGTCGCCGGCGGCACTGTCCCCAACCTGTTCGCCGCCGTCGGCCATCTCGCGCCGAACGCGCTCTCGGCCGTGCTCGACGCCGAAGGGGTGCTCGCCGGCGGCACGCTGACCAGGCAGGATCTCGAAACGATCAAGCTGCTCGTCAGCGCCGATACCGGGTGTGACTACTGCGTCGCCGCGCACAACCTGCTCGGCAAGATGACCGGCCTGTCGGCCGACGCACTGCGCGCGATCCGTTCGCGCGAGCCGAACACCGGTGACGCGAAGCGCGACGCACTGATCCGTTTCGTGCTGAACCTGCAACGGACGAGCGGCACGATCACCGACGACGAATTCGCGGCGATCCGCGAAGCCGGCTACACGGACACGCAACTCGCGGAAATCTCGCTCGCGATCGCGCTGACGATCTTCACCAACACGTTCAACCGCATCAACGACACGGTCGTCGATTTCCCGCCTGTGAAGTAAGTCGCGCGGCTGCAAGAGCATCGGGACGGCATGCGGTGCCGCTGCCGTTTCGATCGCGCCCGTCGCCGGCTCCATTGCTGCGGCGGGCGTGCCGTCTGGATGACGGCCACGGCGCTGCCTGGGGGATCGGAAAACCTGAAGTGCCGCGCTGCCGCCGAGTTGTTCGTCGAGCCGGACAACCGTAGCGATGGACCCGGCGTCGAACCGTGCGCCGACATCTGGCCGATCCGTCTGCGATTGCATCGAACCGCAGCAAGCGCCGCCTCCTTCGCATTTACTCCGCATCGCCGGCCACGCCGTCGTCCGATGCCGCCGCGTCGCGCGGACCACCGAACGACTGGCGCCGCCATTCACCTGGCGTCATCCCCGCCCAACGCGTGAACACGCGGCGAAACGCAGCCACCGACTGATAACCGACGTCGGCCGACACGGCCTCCGCGCTGGCCGACGGCCGGCGCAGCGCATTCGCGGCGAGGCTCATCCGGATATCCGTCAGCAGATCGGCGGCCGAATGCCCGAGTTTCGACTGGAAATGACGCATGAAGGTCGCGCGCGACATGCTACACAGCGCGGCCAGTTCGGGCAGCGTCCACGGCCTTGCCGGATCGTCGAGCATCGCGACGATCGCGGGCGCGAGACGCGGTTGGCCGGCCAGCGCCAGCAGGCCGGTCGGCGCCTGCCCCGATTCGCTGATCGCGCGCAGCGCGAGCGCGAACAGTGCCGCCGACAGCGCGTCGAGGATCGCGAGACCGCCGAGTTGCTGCTCGAGCGATTCCGCGCGCATCAGCTCCACGAGGGCGGTCAGCCGCGCGGTGGCGGCCAGCGCGTCCGCCGTGCGGCTGTCCGCCACCGCGCGCACGACGAGATCGGCCGGCAGGTGGCGCCGGATCAGTCGGTCGTGCGGCGGCGCGACCCCGAAACGTCCGCACAGCATGTCCAGCCGCTCGCCGGTGCCCGCGTTCTCGCCGATGAAGACGTGACCGCCGGGCCGCTTGACCGCCGGCACCGGCGGCAACCCGCTGCCGTCGTGGAGCACGTGCGGGGAACCGTGCGGCAACAGCACGAGGTCGCCGCCGCCGAGTTCGCGCACGGAGCCGTCGTCGGGATTCTCTAGGATCGCGCGGCCGCGCAGCACCACGTGATACGGGATCTCGCACGCAGGCGATCGTTCATACGTGACCGCCCACGGCGCGCCGAACGCGCAGCGGATTTCGAGCTTCCCGGTAACCGTGACGAGCGCCATGAAGCGGCTCAGCCAGTCGGATTCGAGTGTCATGTCGAGGGGTGAACGCACATCGGAAGTGCGGCGTGCGCCGCATGAAAGTCCGATTATCGCGCGGCCAGCCGCTGCGATCGCGCACGTTTCCGGTTCGACGCCGTCGACGCACCGGCATCACTCGCGGCCGCCGGACGCGACGCCCGCCGCGACAAGGGTTTTGCTATCATTCCCGCGCCCTGTCTTGCCGAAATGGACATGCCCGCTCGCAGCGTGGCGCACTCGCGTACCGCCGACCGCACGCCGCCGCTCACCGACCCACACCGCCGCCCGACCTGCCGGCGAGCGCGTGAACGGGCCCCGACCAGCGCGGCGTCGACGTGCCGACGGCCCGGCCGTCCCATGCTCCCCCTTCTTTCTCGGAAACCACGATGCCGCCTGTCTCTTCCCCGCCCGTTCTCGACACGCCGCGCCTCATCCTCGAAGGCCATCCGCTCGGCGACTTCGATGCGCTCGCCACGATGTGGGCCGAGCCCAAGGTCGTCGAGCACATCTTCAACGGCGAGCCGTCCGCGCCGCGCGACTCGTGGATGCGCATGCTCGCGTATCGCGGGCTGTGGCCGCTGCTGGGCTATGGCTACTGGGCGATTCGCGAGAAGGCGTCGGGCCGTTATGTCGGCGACCTCGGCTTCGCCGATTTCCACCGGCTCATCGAGCCGTCGATTCGCGGTGTGCCGGAAGCCGGCTGGGCTCTCGCGACGTGGGCGCACGGCAAGGGCTACGCGACCGAGGCGCTCGCGGCGGCGCTTGCATGGCTCGACGGGCAGCAACGGTTCGAGCGCAGCGTATGCGTGATCGCGCCGACCAACGTTGCATCGATCCGCGTCGCGGAGAAGGCGGGTTATGGCGAGCCGCAGCGTATCCGCTTCAACGACGCCGATTCGTTGCTGTTTTCGCGCAAGCGCCGATAGGCGAGCGTGGTTCGTCGGTCACGTCAGTCCAAGGCCGGTTCGTAAAAGCGCAGGAAGAGGCCGTTGTCCATCGGCCAGCAGTTCCCGCTTTCGTCGAGCAGAATCCAGTCGCCCGGCTTCACCGGACGCCAGCCTTCCGGCGTCGCGACTGCCCACGTGTCGTGGCGCCGCGCCACCCGGTCATGGTCGCCATCGACGAACCATCGTGTGGCATCGACGTAGGCGGTACGTTTTCTGAATCTCATCCTGCCACCCAAGAAAGCGGATATCAGCGTCGCGCTCAATGACGAAGCGCGAATCGCGTGTCGGCGCGGGGCGCGCATCGCGATGCCGCAGCGTCCGCGTCGAGCGCGCGCTGCCCGGCCTTCAACGCATGCGTCGCCGCCCGCGTGTCGTGCAACGCCGCCCAGCCCTCGGCAACGAGCGCCTGCAACGTTTCGCGTGCGACGATGGAGATCCGGACATCGGTCTCCTGCATTCTCCCGAGCGCCGACACGACCTCGTCCGGCTGATCGGGCGCCAGCGCAAGCACGAACCGCGAACGCGTCTCGGCGGCCCGGACGGCCCCGGCCCAGTCGGCCCGCGCCACCGCGGCTTCGATCGCGTTCGTGAGCGCTTCGAGACTCTGCACGACTTGCCACGGCATCATGTCGCCTTCCCGTCAGTTGCCTGTCACCGTCCGCATGACGGACGAATTCGCGGCGCATCATGCGCGCGCATCAGGAAGCGAAATTGTAGGGAACGATACGCGGCGACATCGGTAATAGTTTGTAATGATATGTCGAGTAACCTTGCCTGGCGGGGGTTCGACTCACACAGGCGGCGTTCGAGACAGCGGAATTCCGCAAGCGTTTTTGCCGGAAGCATGCTCGACTGCACACCGTCGGCAGCGCCGCTGCCGGACATCGCATCGAAGCGCTTCGGCCGCACGCGCGTGCTGGATGCCGCCCGCTTCGCGCGTTCCGCCCGGCAGCGGACGGCACGCCACGATGCGCTCATCGCGCGAATGCGCTGTATGCCGCGCCGCATGGACAGAAATGACAAGCGGTTGAAAAATCGTCCGCCGGCCGCGAGCCGATCGTGTGCAGCCGTGCAGCGTCACGTCCGTCAGGATTCCGGCGAAGGCTCCGCCGGCTCGCGGTCGCGATCGCCATCCGGATTACCGTCCCCGGCGGCCACCCGCTTCGCCATGTCGAGGTAGGTCTGCGCCATCGCGCGCAACTCCTCCTCCGACGCGTCCTCGATCCCGATCAGCCGGTCGCTCGCCGCGTGCGTGACGGCCACGAGTTCGTCGAGCTTCAGGTGCATCGCGACACTGTCGCGGTTCTGGTTTCGCTGCAGCAGGAACACCATCAGGAACGTGACGATCGTCGTCCCGGTATTGATGACGAGCTGCCATGCATCCGAATAGTGGAAGAGCGGGCCGGTGACGAGCCACAGCGCCGTGATGGCGACCGCGCTGCCGAACGCGACCGGCGAACCGGCCCACACGGTCACGTGCGACGCGAAGCGTTCGAACGCGCGCGTGACGGGGTGCCTGACCGTGACGGCCCGGGGATCGGTCGTGGCCCGGCCGCCCGGGCCCGTCCTGGCGCGGGATGGATCGTTCGATTCACGCATGGCGCCTCCCGGATACGAATGTCGATATCGGCGCACGCGCGGGCCCGCCGTGCGCAACGGCACGCGGTTCCGCGCCCGCAGGCGGGCGCCGCCCACAGCCGAGCAACGTGCGTGCCCGACGGCCGCGCCCGCGCGTCGCCATCGGTGGTCAGGTGTACGCAGCGCGTGAGGCAATCGTGCGGCGCCGGTGTCGGAGCAGGAGGTGTCGCGGTTGCGCAAGGCTATCCGACGGTAGCGCGAAGGCAATCTCCCGCGGCGATACGGCGGGCCGCACGCCACCCGGCAGGTAATATTTTGTAATGATATGTAGAGCAATCTTTACCGGTTTTGCTCTGGCGAGCGTGCGCGATACCCGCATGCGCGGCGCTTTCGCAAACGTTTCCGCACGAACGACATCCCGCCCGGTATTTCAGCCGGTTGCACGCCGGATACCGCTCCGAACGTGTTTACGCGTACATCGCGTCGTTCGACTAAACACGACGCCGCATCTTCGTGCGTTCGCCTTCCTGCAACGCGGCGACGCGCCGCCCGCGGCGAGGCTCACCGAACGATGCAGATTTCGCCACATTCTGCCGGAATGTTTCTCAGTATCATGCGCGTCTCTTCGGCTTCCCCATGTTCGGACGGGCCTGAGCGCTCGCCACTTTCCCGTTTCGCCCCCTCGTTTAGCGATGCCCATCCGAATCCTGCTCGTCGAAGACGACGTCCCATTGTCCTCGCTGATCGCAGACTATCTGCGCATGCATCAGTACGAGGTGGACACGCTGTTCGACGGCACCGACGCCGTGTCCACGATCGTCGCGCGCCGCCCCGACCTGGTGCTGCTCGACATCAACCTGCCGGGCAAGGACGGCTTCGAAATCTGCCGCGACGCACGCATGCAGTACGACGGCATCGTCATCATGATGACGGCCCGCAACGAGCAGTTCGACGAGTTGCTCGGCCTGGAATTCGGCGCGGACGACTTTCTCCGCAAGCCGGTCGAGCCGCGCATCCTGCTCGCGCGGATCAAGGCCCACCTGCGACGGATGCGCTTGCGCCCGGTCGACGGCGCGCCGGCATCGCCGCAGCGATTCGAGTTCGGCAAGTTTTCGATCGACCGCGCGGATCGCAAGATTCGCCTTCCCGACGGCAGCGCGCCGCGCCTGACCTCGACCGAATTCGACCTGCTGTGGGCCCTCGTCTGCCGCGCCGGCGAGGTGGTCAGCCGGGAAGACCTGACGCAGCTGTTACGCGGAATCGAGTTCGACGGCTTCGACCGCTCGATCGACGGCCGCATCTCCAAGCTGCGCCGCAAGCTGTGCGACGACCTGACGGAACCGAAGCGCATCAAGACGATCCGCTGCAAGGGCTATCAGTTCAGCAAGCACGCGTGGGAGTGATGCACCGCCGGTCGTGACACGCGAGCGCACGACCGCGCGCCCTGACCGTCCGCCGCCCTACCGCATGTTGCCGGTATGGCCCAGCGAATAGCGCCCCGGCTGCGGCCACACCGTCAGGCCGTGCGGCTCCATGCCGACGGGAATCGATCGAACCGCGCCGCTCGTGGTGTCGATCGCGTAGACGACGTCGTCGAAGCGGCCCGACAGCCACAGCGTCTTGCCGTCCGCGCTGACGTTGCCCATGTCGGGGCTGCCGCCGCCGGGGATCGGCCAGTTCGCGATCACCTTGCGCGTCGCGAAGTCGAGCACCGATACGCTGCCCTTGCCGTGGCGCGGCCCGTGGACGAGATTGGAGCCGCGATTCGCGATATAGAGCTTCGTGCCGTCGCGGCTCGGATACAGCCCGTGCGTACCGACGCCGGTCGGGATGAAACCGGTCTTCGCGAAGCGGTCGCCGTCGACGACGTATATGCCGTCCGCCATCATGTCGGCGACATAGAACACCTTGCCGTCCGGCGACACGCGGATGTCCTGCGGCATCCCTTTCCGGTCGAGTTCGAGGTAACCGAGCACCTTGCGATTCACCAGGTCGATCTTCGCGAGCTTGCCGCCGAACTCGCACGTGAAGAGCGCATACCGGCCGTCGATCGAAAAGTCCGCGTGGTTGATGCCCTTGCATTGCGGCACCTCGAGGCTCGATTTCAGCGCCATCGTGCCCGGGTCGTGGAAGTCGAGCCGCGCATGCGCCTCGGCCACGACGATCGCCTCCTTGCCGTCGGGCGTGAAATACATGTTGTACGGATCGTCGACGCTCACTGCCGGGCCGGGCTTGCCCGTCTTCGGATCGATCGGCGTCAGGCTGCCGTCGGTGCGCCCTTCCGCATTGTTGGCGACCCATAGCGTCCGCAGGTCCCACGCCGGCACGACGTGCTGCGGGCTGCGGCCGACGGCAAACCGGTCGACGACCTTGTACGTGGCCGGGTCGATCACGTAGACGTCGTTCGATCGCAGGTTCGGCACATAGATGCGCGGCAGCGCGCCCGCCACCGCCGCGCTCATGCGGCCGGCCCGTGCCTCGCCGTACAGGTTGTCGGGGTTGATCACGGGCGGCATGCCGGGTACGGCCGCGACGGCGGACGCCGCGATCGCACCCTGGGCGCAAAAGCCGGCCAGCGCAGCCGCGACGACGATCGCGGGACGGGGGAAGCGGATGTGACGGCGAAGGCGCGGTTGCATGACGATGTCCCGGTTCGATGGAATGGAACGACGGCAAAGGCGGCGTAATGGCGCGGCGGCGTCAGCGGCCGGCGGTGTCCCTTCTGATCGCGTCGACGGTGCGCGACACGATCGCGTCGGTGCCGAGCCGGCCGAGTTCGACGCTCGCATGACGCGGATCGCCGCCGTAGACGCCGTCGGCGGCGCCGGGCTTCGAGGCGTTGCGCAGCTTGTCGACCCTGACCATGCCCGGCGCGACCGCCAGCAGCAGCGACGTATCGGCCAGCCCCGCGTGCGTGCCGATGTCCGCGGCCGGCACGCCGTGCTCGCGCAGGATCCGGTCGTAACCGTCGGAACTGGTGCCGTAATACTCGGCCGGCACGAACGCGCGCGCGCCCGTGCCGGCCCACGACTTGTTCAGCCGCGCGACCGACTGCCGGATGTCGTTCTGGTAACCGCCGTGGTCGCCGAGGAACACGATGTTCGTGAAGCCATGGACCCGGAAGCTGTTGGCTGCGGACTCGAGGGTCTTTTCGAAGACGTCGTCGGGCACGGTGATCGTGCCGGGAAAGCGCATGTGCGACGTCGGCGGCGCATAACCGCCCTCGGGCACATAAGCGATGACGGGGGCGACGATTGCGTTGCCGAGGCCTTGCGCGATCCGCTCGGACAGTACCGCGACCCGCGCATTGTGCTTGCCCAGCGCGACGTACGGCCCGCTTTGCTCGGTTGCGCCGACCGGAATCAGGATGGTGGTCTTGCCGGCCCGGATGCTGTCGCGCAGCTCGGTCCAGGTCATGTCTTCGAGACGCACCGTGGCGGACACCTCGGCGAACGCGGCTTGCGCGACGGTGAAAGCGAGGGCGGCGAAGGCGACGCGTGGCAGGCATTTCATCGCGGATTCTCGACGGAAGGAAAGAGATGACGCTGCGTTCCCTCGCACCATAAACGAACTCGCGCGACTTGTCGCCGACCGCGGCGCAACGACGCACGGCCCGACGTCGCGAGAAAGCATTTCGTCAGGATTGACCGGCGGATCGCGAAGTCTCTCGCTCCATGCCGGCACGCGGCGAGTCGGGTCGATTCGATGCGTGCGCTACGTCGCCTCGTGCCGGCCTCCCGCCCGCACGCGTCACGCCGGCAACACGGCCACTGCCTTGATCTCGACGATATAGCCCGGCGCGCCGCCCAGCATGTGCGCGCCGACCGCCGTCCATGCCGGCTTCGGGTGCGCATCGAGGTAGCGGTCGCGCACCTGCATGAACAACGGCAGGTCGCGCATGTCGGTATGGAAGGTCGTCAGGTCGACCACGTCGCTGAACGATGCACCCGCCGCGTCCAGTACCCGCTTCAGATTCTCGAACGCCTGCACGATCTGTGCTTCACGATCCTCGACGAGCTGCATCGCCGCATCGCGGCCGATCTGGCCGGATACGTACAGCGTATCGCCGACCTTCAGGCCGGGCGCATAGCCGATCTTCTCGTACACGGCTTCCATTCCCGCCGGAACGATGGCTTTGCGATCACGCATGGAAGTCTCCATGGCCGGCGTCTTCGCGCCGGCCGGTTGGTGGGTGGATAGGTGGCTGGGTTGTCGACGAACATCCTGAACACGTGCCAGGCGGCGCGACGACGCGCGGCTCAACCCGTATCGCCGCCCGCGACCGGCAGCACCGTGCCGGTGATGTAGCTCGCCTCGTCGGATGCGAGGAACAGGATCGGCGCGATCTGCTCGTCGAGGCTGCCGTAGCGTTTGAGGTATGTCGATTCCGTGACCTGGCGCACGGCTTCGCCCATCCATGCCTGTTCCTGTTCGCTGTCGCCGGCCGCATTGCGCGGCACGCGGCGCGGCGGTGCGCTGGTGCCGCCCGGCGCGGTGGCCACGACCCGGATGTTGTGTTCCGCATATTCCATCGCGAGCGCCGACGTCAGGGCATTGACGCCGCCTTTCGCCGCCGAGTACGGCACCCGGCGAATCCCGCGCGTCGCGTTCGACGAGATGTTGACGATCGTGCCGCCGCCGCGCGCGAGCAGGTGCGGCAGCACCGCGTGACACGTGTAGAGCGTCGGCATCAGCGAACGGCGGATTTCCGCGTCGATCTGCGCGGGTTCGAATTCGGCGAACGGCCGCATGCGGATCGCGCCGCCCACGCCGTTGATCAGGATGTCGATGCCGCCGAACGTCTGCACCGCGTGCGCGATCGCCGCATGCGCCCCTTCGTACGTTTCGAGATCGGCGACGAACCCGGCCGTCTCGCCGCCCGTCGCTTCGGCCGCGACCTCGGCGACGAAATCCGCGCGATCGACGAACAGCACCCTGCCGCCTTCGGCCGCCGCGCGCAGCGCGACGCCGCGGCCGATGCCCTGCGCGGCACCCGTGACGACGATGACCTTGCCTGAGAATCGTTGCATGATCATGCCGCCTTTGCCGTGACGTTGGGGGTGAACTTCTCGTAGTGGAAGCTGTGCGGCTTCACGCCTTCGTCGTCGAAATACTTGCGCACCGCGTCGACCATCGGCGGCGGCCCGCACAGATACACGTCGACGTCGCCGTCGTTCAGCGCATCGGCCGGGATGTGCTGCGTGACCCAGCCCTTGCGCGGATGGTTCGACGCCGCGTCGGCCACGACCGTCGCGAAGCTGAAGTTCGGCAGTTTCGCCGCATACGCTTCGATCGCATCGACGAGCACGAGATCGAGATCGCGCGTCACGCCGTAGATCAGGTGCACCTTCTGCTGCGAGCCGCTGCGTGCGAGCACTTCGAGCATCGACAGGAACGGCGCGAGCCCCGTGCCGCCCGCGAGGAACAGCAGCGGCCGCTGCACGTCGCGCAGGTAGAAGCTGCCGAGCGGCCCGTGCAGTTCCAGCGTGTCGCCGGGCTGCGCCGATTCGAGCCACGTGCTCATCACGCCGCCGGGAATCTTCTTGATCAGGAAACTCACCTTCGCGTCGGCCGGCGCCGACGAGAACGAATACGAACGGTGCTGGCCGCTCGCCGGCACGTCGATGTTCACGTACTGGCCCGGCAGGAACACCGGCGCGGCCGTGCCGACGTCGAGTTCGAGCACGACGGCCGCATCGTTGTGCTGCTCGACCTTCGTCACCGTGGCCGCGAACCCGCTCTGGCCCGTCTTGCACGCGACCGACGACGTCGGCACCGCGATCACGCAATCGCTTTGCGGCACCATCTGGCAGGTCAGCACGAGGCCGCCGTCCTTTTCGTCTTCGGTGAGCGCGTCGTCGATGTAGTCGTCGCCGAGATCGTAGCGGCCGCTTTCGGCGCGGCACTTGCAGGTGCCGCACACGCCGTCGGAGCAATCCATCGGCAGGTTGATCTTCGCGCGGAAGGCCGCATCGAGAACCTTCTCGCCGGCCTTGCAGTCGATGAAGCGGGTTACCCCGTCCTCGAAGTTCAGTGCAATCTTGTAGCTGGACATGGCGTCACCTCCACTTCCTTTCATGACAAAACAACAGCGTCAGACGTGATAAACGTCGAGCACCTGCCGGATGTAGTCGTTCTTCAGCACGATCTTCTTGTACGAGATCAGCAGCTCATCGCCCGCCTTGCGCAACGTGACGAACATCGTGCCGAAGAAGTGATCGGTCACGCGGTAGCGGTGGTTCAGCGTGTGAAAGTTGTAGCGCACGTCCACTTCGTTCTCGCGTTCGGCCAGCACCTCGACGTTCGTCACGTTGTGGCTGGTGCGCGGCTCGGGCGTCGATGCGCCGCTGCGCTCGGTCTTGATCCGGAACACGCGATCCTCGAGGCCGCCGCGGTCCGCGTAATACATCAGCGAGATCTGGCTTTGCGGATCGTCGGTCGGCCGGTCATCGTCGTCCCACGCGGGCATCCAGTACGTGACGTCCTCCGTGTAGCAGGTCAGCCACTCGTCCCACTGGCGATCGTCGAGCAGGCGCGCTTCGCGATACAGCGCGGCGCAGACAGTCCGGTAATCGAAGCTCATGCTGCCACCTCCCCGCGTTCCTTCTTCAGCGCATCGCGCATCACGTTCACCCAGTGTTCGTGCTGGCACACGAACAGCCCTTCGTCCTCGCTGCGTTCACCGGAAATGCGCGGGTTCAGCCCCATCTTCCTCGCGTTCTCGTCCGGGCCGTCGACCCACAGCGGCGCGCCGCGCGACAGGTCGTTCCACATCGCCGTGATGCCGGCATAACCGGCCTGGCACGCGCGAAACTCCTCGAGATCGTCGGCGGTGCCCATGCCCGTCACGTTGAAGAAATCCTCGTACTGGCGGATGCGGGTCGTGCGGTCGGCCTCGCTCTCGCCCTTCGGCGCGAAGCAGAAGATGCTGACTTCGGTCTTGTCGACGCCGAGCGGCCGCACCACGCGGATCTGCGTGCTGAACTGGTCCATCAGGAACACGTTCGGGTACACGCACAGGTTGCGCGTCTGGTTGACGATGAAGTCGGCCTGCACGTCGCCGACGCGCGCCTTGATTTCATCGCGATGCTGGTACACGGGCCGCACTTCCGGGTTCATCGTCTGCGTCCACAGCAGGATGTGGCCGTTGTCGAAGCCGTACACGCCCGCGACCGACTTGCTCCAGCTGTTCGCGTCGACGGCCTTGGTGCCGTCTTCCTTGCGGCGGCCCATCGTCGCCGCGTAGTTCCAGTGCACGGTACTGACGTGGTAGCCGTCGCAGCCGTTCTCCATCTGCATCTTCCAGTTGCCTTCGTAGATGTAGGACGAGTTGCCGCGCAGCACCTCGAGCCCGTTCGGCGCCTGGTCGACGATCTGGTCGATGATCACGCGTGCCTCGCCGAGGTAGTCCTCGAGCGGCAGCACGTCGGCGCTGAGGCTGCCGAACAGGAAGCCGCGATAGTTCGCGAAGCGCGCGACCTTCTTCAGGTCGTGCGAACCGTGCGTGTTGAACTGCACCGGGTATTCCGTCGTCTTCTCGTCCTTCACCTTCAGCAGCTTGCCGGTGTTCGAGAAGGTCCAGCCGTGGAACGGGCACGTGAAGCTGCCCTTGTTGCCGTGCTTGCGGCGGCACAGCATCGCGCCCTTGTGCGCGCAGGCATTGATGACCGCGTGCAGCTCGCCCGTCTTGTCGCGCGTGATCACGATCGGCTGGCGGCCGATCCACGTCGTGTAGTAATCGTTGTTCTCGGGAATCTGGCTTTCGTGCGCCAGGTACACCCAGTTGCTTTCGAAGATGTGCTTCATCTCGAGCTCGTACAGCTCGGCGTTCGTGAAGATGTCGCGGCGGCAGCGGAATACGCCGGCCTCCTTGTCGTCCTGCACGGCGGTGGCGAGCAGGTGATCCAGGTCGGTGGCTTGATCGATCGTGGCGGACATGATGGCTCCTCCCATGCGCGTGCCGCGTCCTGCAAGCACGCTCGCATCGGTAATCGGTTGAATCTCGCGGGAACCCGGCCGGCGGCGGCGCCTGCGCGCCGCCCTGCCGTCGGGCGGTTAGGCCGTGGCGGAAGCGCGCAGGCGTTCGACGATCTGGTTGTCCTTGCCCTCGACGCGCGGCGTCAGGACGAAGTTGAACTCGATGTCCTGGTACGCATCGGTCTTCAGGCCGAGCGCGGCGCCGCCGGTCTTGCCGGTGACGGGCGGGATCAGCTCCTCGCGGGTCGCATACGCGAAGTCGTCCCAGATCAGCGGGTCGCCGTCGATGTTGAACTGGGTCGTCAGCTTGCGGTGGCCGTCGCTGGTCACGAAGAAGTGCACGTGCGCCGGGCGGTTGCCGTGGCGGCCGAGGCTGTCCAGCAGCTGCTGCGTCGCGCCCTGCGGCGGGCAGCCGTAGCCGACCGGCATCAGCGTGCGGAATTCGTACTTGCCGTCGGCACCCGTCTTCACCGCGCCGCGCAGGTTGAAGTCGCTCTGCTTGCCGGTCGGGTCGAAGTGCGAGTAGAAGCCGTGCGAGTTCGCATGCCAGCACTCGACCACCGCGCCGGCCACCGGCTTGCCGTCGACACCGGTGACCGTGCCGTGGATCACGAGCGGGCCCGCGCCGTCGTCCGCATCGAGGTCGATCTTCGCGACGCCGTCACGCACCGGCGCGCCCGCGACATACAGCGGCCCCTCGATCGTGCGCGGCGTGCCGCCGTCGAGGCCGAGCGCTTCGTCCTCGGCGTCCATTCGGATGTCGAGAAACTTCTCGAGGCCGAGGCCGGCCGCGAGCAGCGCCGCTTCGCCGTCCTGGCCGAGCTTGTTCAGGTAGTTCACGCCGGCCCACACTTCGTCGGGCGTGATGTCGAGATCGTCGATCGCCTTGAACAGGTCGCCGAGCAGCCGCAGCACGACCTGCTGCGTGCGCGCGTTGCCGCCCTTCGTGCTGTCCGCGCCCGCGTTCGACGCGGCCTTCAGCAGATCCTGCACTTCCCGGGTTTCGAAAACTTTGACGCTCATGATGGTGTCTCCACGTGTATTTGGGGGGAATGACGGCTGTGCCTGACTCGGGCTACCGCGCGACGCGGGTGAGTCCGTCGCGCGTGAAACGCCTGACCTTGTCCTCGTCGAGTTCGATGCCGAGACCGGGGCCGTCCGGCACGGTCAGTTCGAAGTCGCTGTAATCGAGCGGCTGCGTCAGGATCTCTTCGGTGATCAGCAGCGGCCCGAACAGTTCGGTGCCCCACTGCAGGTTCGCGAAACTCGCGAACAGGTGCGCGGACGCCACCGTGCTGAACGCGCCTTCGAGCATCGTGCCGCCGTACAGCTCGATGCCGGCCGCGTCCGCGATCGCGGCCACGCGCTGCGCGGCGAACAGGCCGCCGCTCTGTTCGATCTTGATCGCGAACACGTCCGCGCCGTGATGCTTCGCGATCTCGAACGCGCTGTCGGGGCCCTGCAGGATTTCGTCGGCCATCAGCGCGACCGGGAAGCGGCGCATCAGGCGCGCCAGCGCCGCGGCCGAGGCCACCGGCTGCTCGACCAGTTCGCAGCCGGCATCGGCCAGCGCCGGAATCGCGCGCGCGGCCTGCGTTTCGCTCCACGCCATGTTCACGTCGACGCGCACCGATGCGCGATCGCCGACGGCCTTCTTGATCTCGGCCACGTGCCGGATGTCCGTCTCGGGCGCCTTCGCGCCGATCTTCAGCTTGAACACGTTGTGGCGGCGCTGGTCGAGCATGCGCTCGGCTTCGGCGATGTCGGTGGCCGTGTCGCCCGACGCGAGCGTCCATGCGACCGGCAGGCGATCGCGCCGGCGCCCGCCGAGCAGCTCGCTCACCGGCACGCCGAGCCGCTTGCCGTGCGCGTCGAGCAGCGCGGTTTCGAGCGCGCTTTTCGCGAAGTGATTGACCTTCGCGAGCTTGCCGAGGAACGCCATCAGCGTCTGGATGCGCGTCGCATCCTTGCCGACGATCGCCGGTGCGAGGTACGCGTCGATCGCGAGCTTCATCGCTTCGGGGCTTTCCGGGCCGTAGGCCATGCCGGCGATCGTCGTGCCTTCGCCGAGGCCCGTCACACCGTCGCTGCAGAACACCTTCACGAGCATCAGCGTCTGGCCGTGCATCGTGGCCACCGACAGCTTGTGCGGGCGGATCGTCGGCAGGTCGACGAGGCGGGTTTCGATACGTTCGATGGTGACGGAGGACATGGGGCACGCCGTGGGGGGTGAAGTTCTTGAGGCGATTTATACGTCCCGGCCAGATGGAGCGTCCAATACTTTTAGGCGGGATTTTTGATACCTGGCAGGTATTGAATTCACGCTCATCACGCTGAATACTGCGGTGCGCCATACCTGTTTTGGCTAGGTATGCGGGCTGAGAGGCTTGATGGGGCGCGGTCGTGCGGGTGCGGGGTACGGTTTGGACGGGGGCGCACTGCGGCGGCTTGTGGCGGCGGGAAAACGGCCTGAAACCGGCGGCCTGCCGAGTCGATCAGGGTTTTCCTGACGGGGAAAATGGTGCGGCTGGCCGTCCGGCCTTCAGCTTCGGCGTCGGTTTCCGCGAACAACCGGAAGGAATTGGGTTGGCGGGTGTCGACGTTCGTTGTCGATGTCCGTTGTTCATCAGAGGCTGACGGGCGCTGTCGGCCATGAACGGTCAGTCGACATGGTCACTTAGATCGTCGACAATTCGGTCATCGCCTTCACTGGTACCTACTATGTCCTTCGCCTTTCAATGCGCTACGTGCGGACAAACTCACGAAGGCATGCCGAGCTTTGGTGCTCCTGCACCGTTAAGCTACTACGAAGTACCGATCGCCGAGAGAGAGGTGCGTTGTGATCTGGGCAGCGACGACTGTGTAATCGACGAAGAATATTTCTTCGTTCTCGGCTGCATCGAAATCCCCGTTCACGGTGAAACTGAGCCGTTCTCCTGGGGAGTCTGGGTGTCTCTTAGCCGGGCCAGCTACGTTGAATGGGTGAAATGCTATGAAGAACGCAAACGTTCTCATGTCGGGCCATTCTTTGGATGGCTTAATGCTTGGCTAAAACCATATCCCGACACCATGAATCTTAAAACTCGGGTTCACTTGCGTGACGATGGAATTCGCCCCTACATCGAACTTGAGCCAACCGACCATTCTTTGGCGATTGAGCAAAGAAATGGAATTTCCGTCGAACGTGTGGCAGAAATTTATGCCCTTATGGTTCATGGAGACAACGCCTAAACAATCGGTCAGGAGGACCTTTTGGCAGCAGCATTGCGCGGTTTCCGGATCATGAAATGGACGTCATCCGGCCAGTTTTGGTCAATCGTTGCTAGTTCCATAATCGTCGACAATTTAAGCTTGCAGCGTTGCCACATACATGATCCAAATGGCAGACCGGATTGCACTTGTTCGCGCAACCTTAGACGAGGTTGCAGCACTACGGGCCGTATGACCTGCCCCCTTCAATAGAGCCAATGGGCTTCTAGCAAAGTTCCTTTAAACCAGCTCCTGGAAAGCGGCAGGAGTATCCGCGGTTGCCCGATGTTTCGCCGCAAACTCTGACGGCGCAAGGTAGTTCAGTGCGCTGTGCGGCCTTTGCTCGTTGTAATCCTGACGCCATGCCGCGATGACAGCCCGAGCGTGCGCGAGCGTTGTGAACCAGTGCTCGTTAAGGCATTCGTCGCGGAACTTGCCGTTGAACGATTCGATGTACGCATTCTGCGTTGGCTTGCCCGCCTGAATCAACTTCAGCGTGACGCCGTTCGCATACGCCCACTGGTCAAGCGCGCGGCTCGTGAATTCGGGGCCCTGGTCGGTTCGCACCGCCTTGGGATAGCCACGGAAGCGAGCTGCACGATCCAATGCCCGAGCGACATACAAACCTGAGATGCCATGGTCGACGACGATGTCGACAGCCTCTTTCGTGAAGTCGTCGACGACGGTCAGGCACTTCACGCGCCGGCCGTTGGAAAGCGCATCCATCACGAAATCGATTGACCACACCTCGTTGGGCGCGCCCGGCAATGCCAGTTGCTCGCGCTCAATCATGACGCCATGGCGCTTGCGACGGCGCCGCACAGCCAGCCCTGCCTCACGGTACAGGCGATAGATGCGCTTGTGATTGACGTGCGTGCCTTCGCGCTCCATCAGGGCGTGCAGTCGGCGGTAGCCGAATCGACGACGTTCGTGCGCCAACTCCACCAGACGCGCCGCGAGCACCTCATTCTCGTGGTCCGGCTTCGCGTCGTAATGCAGCACGCTGCGAGAAAGCCCGACAAGCCTGCAGGCGCGGCGCTCGGAGATGTTGATCTTCTCCCGAATCGCCGACACTGCTTCGCGTTTGGCTTGCGGGCTCAGGGCTTTCCCTTGACGACGATCTTCAACGCTTCCATATCGAGCATTGCTTCGGCCAGCAGTTTCTTCAGCCGGGCATTCTCCACCTCGAGGTCCTTGAGCCGGCGGGCTTCCGAGACTTCCATGCCGCCGAACTTCGCGCGCCAGGTGTAGAACGACGCGTCACTGAACCCGTACTTCCTGCACAGTTCCTTGACTGCCATACCGGCTTCGGCTTCCTTCAGAAACCCGATGATTTGCTGTTCCGTAAAGCGCTTCTTCATGTTCGTCTTCTTCTCCGAAAACGAACTTTACTAGACTCCAGCTGGCCCTGTTTGCAGGGGGCAGGT
>NZ_QOBB01000019.1:0-61287 GCF_024704855.1 Burkholderia sp. HAN2018
CCCCGCGTGGGCCGCGCTCGCGCCGACCGAGCGCCGTCGGCGGCTGCTCGCGGCGGCCGACCGGATGGACGCGCGCGCGGGTGAATTCATCGA
The DNA here is from genome assembly GCF_024704855.1 of Burkholderia sp. HAN2018. Taxonomy (NCBI): domain Bacteria; kingdom Pseudomonadati; phylum Pseudomonadota; class Betaproteobacteria; order Burkholderiales; family Burkholderiaceae; genus Burkholderia; species Burkholderia sp. HAN2018. The sequence continues at coordinate 94 of NZ_QOBB01000019.1, forward strand.
AACCGGCCGCGCGGAAACCGGTGCGATGGCGAACTGGTACGGCTTCAACGTGATGCTCGCGGCGAACATGCTGCGCGAGGCGGCCGCGATGACCACGCAGATCGACGGCGCGGTGATCCCGTCGGACGTGCCCGGCAGCCTCGCGATGGCCGTGCGCCAGCCGTGCGGTGTCGTGCTCGGGATCGCGCCGTGGAATGCGCCGGTGATTCTCGCGACCCGTGCGCTCGCGATGCCGCTCGCATGCGGCAACACGGTGGTGCTGAAGGCGTCCGAGGGTTGTCCGGGCGTGCACCGGCTGATCGGCAGCGTGCTGCACGACGCAGGGCTCGGCGACGGCGTGGTCAACGTGATCACGCATGCGCCGCAGGACGCGCCGGCGATCGTCGAGCGGCTGATCGCGAACCCGGCGGTGCGCCGCGTGAACTTCACCGGTTCGACACGCGTCGGCCGCATCGTCGCGACGCTCGCCGCGCAGCACCTGAAGCCGGCGCTGCTTGAACTCGGCGGCAAGGCGCCGGTGCTCGTGCTCGACGACGCCGATCTCGACGCGGCGGTCGAGGCGGTCGCATTCGGCGCGTTCTTCAACCAGGGGCAGATCTGCATGTCGACCGAGCGCGTGATCGTCGATCGCAAGGTCGCCGATGCGTTCGTCGAACGGCTCGTCGCGAAGGCGCGCACGCTGAAGGCAGGCAACCCGGCCGCGCCGGGCGTTGTGCTGGGCACGCTCGAAAGCGCGGCCGCCGCGCAGCGGATCGCGGCGATGGTGGACGACGCGCGCGCGCACGGCGCCGCGCTGCCGCTCGGCTGTGAAGTCGACGGCGCGGTGATGCAGCCGACGATCGTCGACGGTGTCACGCGCGACATGCAGCTGTATGCGGACGAATCGTTCGGGCCGGTGGTGACCGTGCAGCGCGTCGACGGCGACGCCGCAGCGCTCGCGGCCGCGAACGAGAGCGAGTACGGGCTGTCGGCGGCGGTGTTCAGCCGCGATATCGCGCGCGCGATGCAGGTCGCGAAGCAGGTCGAATCGGGCATCTGCCACATCAACGGGCCGACGGTGCACGACGAGGCGCAGATGCCGTTCGGCGGCGTGAAGGCAAGCGGCTACGGCCGCTTCGGCAGCAAGGCGTCGATCGCCGAGTTTACCGACCTGCGCTGGATCACGGTCCAGACCACGCCGCGTCACTACCCGATCTGAGCAGTCCCGGGCGCCGCGGCGCCCCAGTTGAGACAACGACACAATGAAGTCCCCGCCCGGCGCGCGCACGCGCGCGGGGCGGAACCGACCGGAGACAGAACTTGGATGCGGATCCGACCCAACTGCGCGACGCGGCTGCCGCGCAGCGCGTTCCCGCCGGCTATCGCCCCGTGGCGATCGGCACGGCACCGCCGGAGATCGTGCAACGCGACGGCTGCTGGACCTTGCGCGCGACGACCCCGCTCGGCGCGTACCCACACCGGCTGACCGACCGGCTCGCGAGCGGCGCGCGCGCGCATCCGGACCGCTGGCTGGTCGCGCGGCGCGGGCCCGACGGTACGTGGATCGGCATCACGTATGCGCAGATGCTCGAGCGCGCCCGCGCAATCGGCCAGGCGCTGCTCGATCGCGGGCTGTCGGCCGAGCGGCCCGTCGCGATCCTGTCGGGCAACGACCTCGAACATCTGCAACTCGCGTTCGGCGCGATGTGGGCCGGCATTCCGCATGCGCCGCTGTCGCCCGCGTATTCGCTCGTGTCGAGCGATTACGGCAAGCTGCGCCACGCGCTCGCCGTGCTCACGCCGGGGCTGGTCTTCGCGTCGGACGGCGCGGCGTTTCGTGCCGCGCTCGACGCGTCGGTGCCGCCTGATGTCGAGCGCGTGGTCGTGTCGGCACCCGACGGGATGGATGGCGTCACGCGTTTTTCGTCGCTGCTCGACACGACACCGGGCAGCGTCGATGCCGCGCACGGTGCGATCACCGGCGACACGATCGCGAAATTCCTGTTCACGTCTGGGTCGACACGGCTGCCCAAGGCGGTGCCGACCACGCACCGGATGCTGTGCAGCAACCAGCAGATGCTGCTCGAGACGTTTCCGCAGTTCGGTCTGGAGCCGCCGGTGCTGGTCGACTGGCTGCCGTGGAATCACACGTTCGGCGGCAGCCATAACGTCGGCATCGCGCTGTACAACGGCGGCACGCTGTACATCGACGACGGCAAGCCGGTCGCCGGCAAGTTCGGCGAGACGCTGCGCAACCTGCGCGAGATCGCGCCCACCGTGTATTTCAACGTGCCGAAGGGCTGGGAAGAGCTGACCGCGGCGCTCGAAACGGATGCCGCGCTGCGCGAAACCTTCTTCTCGCGCGTGAAGATGTATTTCTTCGCGGGCGCCGGACTGTCGCAGGCCGCATGGGACCGGCTCGAGCGCGTGACGCTCGCGCACTGCGGCGAGCGCATCCGGATCATGGCGGGCCTCGGGATGACCGAGGCCGCGCCATCGTGCATGTTCACCACCGGGCCGATGTCGGGAGCCGGCTACATCGGCCTGCCCGCGCCCGGCTGCGACGCGAAGCTGGTGCCGGTCGACGGCAAGCTCGAGGCGCGCTTTCGCGGGCCGAACGTGATGGCCGGTTATTGGCGCGCGAGCGGCGACGACGCGCGCGAGGTATTCGACGAGGAGGGCTACTACCGCAGCGGCGATGCGGTGCGTTTCGTCGATCCCGCGCGGCCGGAGATCGGCCTGATGTTCGACGGGCGCATCGCGGAGGATTTCAAGCTGTCGTCGGGCACCTTCGTGAGCGTCGGGCCCATGCGCGCGAGGATCGTGTCGAACGGCGCGCCGTACGTGCAGGACGCGGTCGTCACGGGGATGAACCGCGACGACGTCGGCGTGATGATCTTCCCGCGCGTCGACGATTGCCGTCGCCTGGCCGGCGCGGCACCGGATGCCGACATGCGCACCGTCCTGCAGGCGCCCGCGGTGAGGGCGTTCTTCGCGGACCTGCTCGAGCGCCTGAACCGCGATGCGACCGGCAGCGCGACGTTCGTCACGCGGCTGTGCGTGCTCGAAACGCCGCCTTCGCTCGATCTCGGCGAAGTCACCGACAAGGGCTCGATCAACCAGCGTGCGGTGCTCATGCACCGTGCGGCGGTGGTCGACGCGATGTACGAACCGGGCGCGGCCGACGCGGGTGTGATCGTCGCCGGCACGGCGCGCCGCGCATGAGGCGCGCGCGATGAGCAACGCGTATTGCGCGCCGTTGCGCGACATGCTGTTCGTGATCGGCGAATGGCTCGATGCGCCGGCGCTGTGGCGCCGCGTGCCCGACTGGGCGGAGCTCGACCTGTCGACCGCCGGGCAGGTGCTCGACGAAGCCGCCCGCTTCGTCGTCGAACGCATCGCGCCGCTCGATTCGACCGGCGATCTCGAGGGCTGCCGGTTCGACGGTGCCGGCGTGACGATGCCGGCGGGCTTTCGCGATGCGTACCGCGACTACGTCGACGCCGGCTGGCCGACGCTGGCGCTCGACGCCGATTGCGGCGGCCAGGGGCTGCCGCATCTGCTCGACGTCGCGCTGCAGGAGATGCTCGCGGGGGCGAACCATGCGTGGCTGATGTCGCCGGGGCTCACGCACGGCGCGGTGGCGTGCCTGCGCGCGCACGGCGGCGAGCGCCTGAAGCGCGACGTGCTGCCGAAGATCGCGAGCGGCGAGTGGCTGACGACGATGTGCATCACCGAGCCACAGGCGGGCAGCGATCTCGGCCTGCTGCGCACGCAGGCAGTGCCGGACCCGGCCGCCGACGGCTACCGGATCAGCGGCAGCAAGCTGTTCATCACCGGCGGCGAGCACGACCTGACCGACAACATCGTGCATCTCGTGCTCGCGCGGCTGCCCGATGCGCCGACGGGAACGAAGGGGCTGTCGCTGTTCGTCGTGCCGAAGTGGCTCGACGCGCCGGGCGGCCGCGTGCGCAACGGCGTCTGGTGCGACGGCATCGAGAAGAAGATGGGGCTGAAGGCAAGCCCGACCTGCACGATGCGTTTCGACGCGGCTGCGGGCTGGCTCGTCGGCGAGCCGCATCGCGGGCTCGCATCGATGTTCGTGATGATGAACGCGGCGCGCCTGCAGGTCGCCATGCAGGGTGTCGGGCATGCGCAGTGCGCATGGCAGGCCGCGTCGGCCTATGCGCGCGAGCGCGTGCAGGGCAGGGCGGCGCCGATCGCGCAACACGCCGCGATCCGCCGCATCCTGCTCGATGCGCAGGCGATCGTCGAAGGCGAGCGCGCGATCGGCTACTGGATCGCGCACTGGCTCGACGTCGCCGCGCACGATCCGCAGCCGCCGGCACGGCTTGCGGCGTCGCGGCTGGCATCGTTGCTCACGCCGGTTGCCAAGGCGTTCTTCACCGCGAACGGCTTCGCGGCCGCGTCGAACGCGCTGCAGGTATTCGGCGGCTACGGCTACGTTCACGAATACGGGATCGAACAGACGGTGCGCGATTGCCGCGTGTCGATGCTGTACGAAGGGACCAACGAGATCCAGGCGATCGATCTGCTGGTGCGCAAGGTGCTGGGGGATCGCGGCGAGGCGCTGCATGCGCTGCTCGAGTCGATTCACGCGGAAGCCGCGCAGTGCGTCCAGGCGGCAGCGGACGAGCGGGCGAGGGACGCCGGGGCGCGCGTCGCCACGCTGTGCGCGGACCTCGAGCGCGTGACGGCCGGCGTGATCCGCGCGAGCGAGCACGATCCGGATCTGCCTTACCGCGTCGCGGACGACTATCTCGCGCTGGTCGGCTGGCTGCTGCTCGCGTTCGCGTGGGCGCGCACGCTGCGCATCGTCGGCGATGCGCCGGGAGACGATTCGTTCCGTGCGGGCAAGCGCGCGGTCGGCACCTACTTCTTCGACTATCCGCTCGCGGCATTCGCACACCGGCTCGCGCTGGTCGACGCGGGCTGCCGCGCGGCGTTGCCGGTTGCCGCGGCATAAGGTTCGTCCGAGCCGGGCGTGGACGGCCCCCTGGGCGGCTCGCCGGCCGGCGCGAGCCGCCGTGCGGGCCGATATACGGGCTGATTACGGCCTGATATACGGACCGCGTGAGGTAAGATGGCCCGCGATCCTCCTTCCGACACGTTCATGAGTTCGACACCCGTCAAACCGGCCGGCACGAAACGCACGGCCCGCGCCAGCGAAGCCAGGCCGCGCATGCGTTCGCAGCAGCGGCTTACCTACCTGATCGGCAATCTCGACCGGCTGCTGCGCCGCCAGATGAGCGATGCGCTCGCGCCGCTCGGTGTGACGCTCGCGCAGTACACGGCGCTGTCGGTGCTCGAGGCGCGCGGCGCGCTGTCCAATGCGCAACTCGCGGTGCGCTCGTTCATCACGCCGCAATCCGCGAACGAAGTGATGGTTGCGATGGCCGCCCGCGGCTTCGTGACGCGCGAGGCCGATCCCAGCCACGGCCGCGTGATCCTGCTGCGTCTGACCGACGAGGGCTCGGCAATCCTGCGCGAATGCGAGCAGGTGCTGCGGCCGCTCGAACGCCGGATGCTCGGCGACGACGTGAGCGCCGACGACGTCGCGCAGGTTCACCGCACGCTCGAGCTGTTCGTGCGCAACCTGCGCGACTGAGCACGCCGCCGCGTCTTTCGTTCCGGTTTCTCCGGCCGTTCCGGGCCATGCCGCGGCATGGCCCGGGTCGCGAACGGGTTGCGGGTTAACACCGCGCTCGCGACACTTGAAATATCAGGTTACCTGTTATTAAATCATCCCGTCCCTCGACGGGATTTTCTTTCGGGTTCTTAATCAGGTTACCTGATAAATAGACGAGACCCGATCACGATAAAGCAAGGACACCGCGCATGCGTTCCGCGTATGCCGCGCGAGTCACGGTTAGGAGACGACATGGACACTTCCGTTGCCGCAAGGCCGGCCGTCGCGACGACGCTCGGCCTGTGTTTCGCGATCGCATTGCTCGAGGGGCTCGACCTGCAGTCGGTCGGCGTCGCGGCACCGCGCATGGCCCACGAATTCGGGCTCTCGGTTTCACAGATGGGGCTCGCGTTCAGCGCGGGCACGTTCGGCCTGCTGCCGGGCGCGATGCTCGGCGGCTGGCTGGCCGACCGGGTCGGCCGCAAGCACGTGCTGATCGCGTCGGTCTGCCTGTTCGGGCTGCTGTCGATCGCGACCGCGCAGGTGTCGAGCTTCGCGATGCTGGTCGCCGTTCGTGCGCTGACCGGCCTCGGCCTCGGCGGCGCGATGCCGAACCTCATTGCCTTGTCGTCGGAAGCGGTCGACGCACGCTCGCGCAGCAGCGCGGTGGCCGTGATGTACTGCGGGATTCCGTTCGGCGGCGTGATCGCGTCGCTGATCGGCGTGCTGCTCGCAGGCGACACCGAATGGCGGCACATTTTCTATGTCGGGGGCGTCGGCCCGCTGCTGCTCGCGCCGCTGCTGCTCGCACTGCTCCCCGAATCGCGTGCGTTCCTCGACGTCAGCGCATCGGGCGCGGCGCGCCCCAGCGTCGGACAGACGCTGTTCGGCGGCTCGCGCACCGGCACGACACTGGCGTTGTGGCTCAGCTACTTCTGCACGCTGATCGTGCTGTATTTCCTGCTGAACTGGCTGCCGTCGCTGATGGCCGCGAAGGGGCTCGCGCGCAGCCAGGCCGGGATCGTGCAGATCTTCTTCAACATCGGCAGCGGCCTCGGCGTGCTCGGCATCGGCATGTCGATGGACCGCTTGCGTCCGTCGCGCGTGGTCGGCGGCATGTACGCGGGGATCGTGCTGTCGCTCGCCGCGCTGGCGATCGCGCCCGGCCTCCTGTGGCTGTCCGTCGCCGCGTTCGCGGCCGGGATGTTCGTCGTCGGCGGCCAGTCGGTGCTGTATGCGCTGGCCGCGATCTATTACCCGACCGCGATGCGCGGCACCGGCGTCGGCTCCGCCGTTGCCGTCGGCCGCCTCGGCTCGGTGGTCGGGCCGCTCGCCGCCGCCGAACTGCTCGCCATGGGCCGCAGCGCGTCGGTCGTGATCGGCGCGAGCATTCCCGTCACGCTCGTCGCCGCCATCGCTGCGCTGATGCTGATCCGGCGCCCGCAGGCGCACGACTGATTTCTTCCCATTTCAACCACGAGCGCCGGTAGAGCGCGATTACGACACAGGTCTGGAGACGAACACCATGAAGCACACCAAAGCCTTGCTGGCGGCCGGCGCATGCGCGCTGGCCGCGACCGGCGCGCACGCGCAGTCGAGCGTGACGCTGTACGGGATCATCGACACGGGCGTCGAGTTCGTGTCGCACGCGAACGCGGCCGGCGACCATGTGGTACGCATGCCGGGCGTGACGGGCGAGCTGCCGTCGCGCTGGGGCCTGCGCGGCACCGAGGATCTCGGCGGCGGCTACCAGGCGGTGTTCACGCTCGAAAGCGGCTTCAACGTGCGCGGCGGCGATCTCGGGCAGGGCGGCCGGCTGTTCGGGCGGCAGGCGTTCGTCGGGCTGAAGGGCGGTTTCGGCACGCTCGCGTTCGGCCGCCAGTACACGATGACCTATCTCGCGCTGCAGGGCGCGGACATCATCGGCCCCGACATCTACGGCCTCGGCTCGTTCGACGCGTACGTGCCGAACGGCCGCTCCGACAATGCGGTGACCTACGTCGGCACCTATCGCGGCGTGACGCTCGGCGCCGCGTATTCGTTCGGCCGCGACGGCGCGGGCACCGGCAACTCGCCGGGGCAGGGCACGTGCGCGGGGCAGGTGCCGGGCGACGCCACGCAGTGCCGCAACTGGTCGGTGATGCTCAAGTACGACAGCGCGTATTTCGGTGCGGCGGCGTCGTACGAGGAGCAGCGCGGCGGCACCGGCGCGGCCGCCAACTTCTTCGACGGCGTGGCGCCCGTTCCTTTCACGAGCAGCGGCGGCAAGGACGCACGCACGCACGTGAGCGCGTATGCGCAGGCGGCCGGCGCGCGGATCGGCGCGGGCTGGATCGGGCGGCGCGTGTCGACCGGTTCGCCGGCCGCGCCGGGCGCGCATTCCGACCTGTTCTTCGTCGGCGCGTCGTATGCGGTCAAGCCGGATTTCGTCGTCGACGGCGAAGGCTACCGGATCGTCAACAGCGCGCACGACACGCGCGCGACGATGGCCACGCTGCGCGCGACCTATCTGCTGACCAAGCGCACGGCCGTCTATGCGCAGTCGTCGTATCTGTGGAACAGCGCGCATGCACGCTACGCGGTCAGCGGCGGCGGGCCCGGCACGACGCCCGGCGAAGGGATGGGGCAGCTCGGCGCGATGGTCGGCGTGCGGCACATGTTCTGATTCGGCAGCCTGACGAACGAGGGATATCTTGAACAGAAAATCTGCATTCCTTTGCATTGCGCCGCTGTCCGCGGCGGCGATGCTCGCCGGGTGCGGCGGCGACGATTCGGTCAACGCCACGCCGACACATATGAGCGCCGCGACGCCGGCCGCGATGGCGCAGACCTGCGACGCGCTCGCCGCGAAGCTCGCGTATGCGAACACGTCGTTCACGTCGGTGACGACCGCGGCCGCGGGCACGCTGAAGGTGGCCGGCAAGCCGGTCGCCGAGCACTGCGTGATCGAAGGAAAGATGAACGAGCGCGTGAGCGCGGTGGACGGCAAGACCTACGCAATCGGCTTCGAGATGCGCTTGCCGAAGGCGTGGAACGGCCGCTTCTTCTACCAGGCGAACGGCGGGCTCGACGGCAATGTCGTGACCGCGACCGGCGAGATCGGCGGCGGCGGGCCGTTGAACGATGCGCTGAACATGGGGTTCGCCGTGATCAGTTCGGATTCCGGGCACAGTGCCGCGCAGAATCCGCTGTTCGGCTTCGATCCGCAGGCGCGCATCGACTACGGCTACGGTGCGGTCGACGCGCTCACGCCGATGGCGAAGCAGGTGATCCGGCTCGCATACGGCAAGGCGCCCGACCGCAGCTATTTCGGCGGCTGCTCGAACGGCGGCCGTCACGCGATGGTCACCGCCGTGCGCAACCCGGCCGACTACGACGGCATCATCGCGGGCGATCCGGGCTTTCATCTGCCGAAGGCGGCGATCGGCGAGATGTACGGCGCGCAGCAGTTCGCGAAGATCGCCTCGGCGACCGGGACGAACGGGCTGCCGGACATCCGCAGCGGCTTCACCGACGCGGAGCGGCAGTTCGTCGGCGCGAAGATCCTCGAGAAATGCGATGCACTCGACGGCACGGCCGACGGGATGGTGCAGGACGTCGCCGCGTGCCAGGCGCACTTCAGCGTCGAGTCGGACGTCCCGACTTGCGCGAACGGCACGCGCACGGGCGCCTGCCTGACGCCCGCACAGAAGACCGCGCTCGAGAACGTGTTCACGGGCGCACGCAACAGCGCGGGCACGGCACTCTACGCGGGCTTTCCGTACGACCCGGGCATCGCCGGTGGCGGCTGGGCCGCGTGGAAGCAGTCGAATTCGATCACGCTCGATCCGGCCGCGATGGCGTTCACGTTCACGACGCCGCCGAAAAGCGCCGCGACGCTCGCGAACCTGCCCGGTTTCGCGCTCGGCTTCGACATGGACAACGACGCACCGGCGATCTTCGCGACGAACGGCACGTACACGCAATCCGCGTGGACGTTCATGACGCCGCCCGACGAGACGAACCTGTCCGCGCTGAAGGCGCGCGGCGCGAAGCTGCTCGTCTATCACGGCACCGGCGACCCGGTGTTCTCGTTCGACGACACGCGTGACTGGTATGCGCGGCTCGCACAGGCAAACGGCGGCGATGCGTCGGATTTCGCGCGCCTTTATCCGGTGCCGGGGATGAACCACTGTTCGGGCGGGCCGGCGGCCGACCAGTTCGACCTGCTGACGCCGCTCGTCGCGTGGGTCGAGCAGGGGCAGGCGCCCGCTACGGTGGTGGCCGCCGCGCGCGACGCGACGAACGCGGTGCCGAGTGCGGATGTGCCGGCGTCATGGGGCGCGGGTCGTACGCGCCCGCTGTGCCCGTATCCGCAGGTGGCGCGCTACAACGGTTCAGGCGACGTGAATTCGGCGGCGAGCTTCAGTTGCCGCTGACGTAGCCGTCGATGGGAAACGGCCGGTGCGCGCGATCGGGTGCCGGCCGCTTCATGTGTGCAATCGCTCACTCGTTCACTTACTCATTCGCCCGGATCGACCGGCACCTCGAGCCCGACCTTCACGCGGCTCATGCTCACCAGCGTCTTGAACCGCTTCACGTTGTTGTTCGCGAAGAACAGCTCGCGCGTGAGCGCGTTGTACTGATCCATGTTGCGCACCGCGACGATCAGCACGAAATCCCATTCCCCCGTCACGTAGTAGCACTGCTGGATCTGCGGGCAGCGCTCGAACGCACGTTTCATCGCGTCGAGCTGGTCGATCTGCTCGCTTTCGACCTCGACGTTGACGACGATCGTCAGCGGATGATCGACCTTGTCCGGTGCGACGACGGCGGTGTAGCGCTCGATCACGCCGTCGTCCGCGAGACGTTTCAGGCGCCGGTTCACGGCCGCGGTCGACAGGTTGACGCGCGCGCCGAGTTCGCTCTGCGGCGTCTGCGCGTCGCGCTGGATTTCCATCAGCAGCTTGCGATCGAACGCATCGAGTGGGGTGGTCATGATGGTGCGTGAAACCTCGAAAGAATGAGAAATTTTTGCGTATGGACGGTCGATTCGGCGATTTTATTGACCGTGATGCGCAATATTATTTTTCGGACCGACAGCGAGCGCAACCCGCGCTTGCCCGATCCGATCCACCCGACGGGCCGCCGGCGCGGCCCTGTTCCCGAGCCTTTCGCCATGCTGATCGCCAACCCCCGCGCATCGCGCGCCACCTATCCCCACGCGCTGCGACGCGTGATGAACATCGCGTCGGCCGACGAAAGCGGCGCGTGGCTGTCGCACTGGCCGCTCGTCGGCCACGCGCGCACGCCGCTGCGCGTGCTGCCGGATCTCGCCGCGCGGCTCGGCGTCGCGAGCGTCAGCGTGAAGGACGAGTCGTGCCGCTCGCCGCTCGGCAGCTTCAAGGCGCTTGGCGCGCCGATCGCGCTGGTGCGGCTCGTGAAGCGGCTGCGCCGCCAGCAGGATCTCGATCCGCAAGGGCTCGTCACCGGCCGCTATGCGTCCGAACTGGCCGACCTGACGGTGATCAGCGCGACCGACGGCAATCACGGCCGCGCGCTCGCCGCCGCCGCGCGCGCGATCGGCTGCGGGTGCGTGATCGTGCTGCACGCGAACGTCGAGGCGGAGCGTGAGCGCGCGATCTCCGCGTACGGCGCGCGGATCGTGCGCATCGCGGGGAACTACGACGAATCGGTGGTCTGCGCGGCACAGCTCGCGCAGGCGAACGGCTGGTATGTCGTATCGGATACGTCGTACGACGGCTACGAAGCGATTCCGCGCGACGTGATGCAGGGCTACGGCGTGATCGCCGCCGAGGCCGCCGCGCAGGCGGCGCCGGACGGCGGGCGGCCGTTCACGCATGTGCTGCTGCAGGGCGGCGTGGGCGGCCTCGCCGCGGGCGTCGCGAGTTATCTGTGGGAGCGCGACGGCGTGGAGCGGCCGCATTTCATCGTCGTCGAGCCGCGCCAGGCCGACTGCCTGTACCAGAGTGCACTGGCCGGGCGCGCCACCAAGGCGACCGGCAGCGTCGATTCGGTGATGGCCGGGCTCGCGTGCGGCGAGGCGTCGCCGCTGGCGTGGGATTTCCTCGAGATGTGCATCGACCATTTCATGCTGATCGACGACGAAGACGCGGTGCAGGCGATGCGCGGCCTCGCGGCCGGCAGCGAACGCGACGTGCCGGTCGTGGCCGGCGAATCGGGCGCGGCCGGCGTCGCGGGGCTGGACGTGCTGATGCGCGACCCGGCACGCGCGCGGCAGGTGGGGCTCGACGCGCATTCGCGTGTGCTGGCGATCAATACGGAAGGCGCGACGGCGCCGTCCGTGTACCGGAGCTGCGTCGGCGAGGCGGCCGACGCCGTGCTCGCGCGGCAGCGCGACTGGCTGGACCGCGCGACGGTGGCGGCCTGAACGACATCACGACCGACGACGACCGACTACGACCAACTCCGACCGACGAGGCAAACGCAATGGACGCAATCGACGAAAGCACGCTGCAGGGGCAACTGAAGACCTGGCGCCGCCACCTGCACCAGCATCCGGAGACGGGTTTCGAGGAAGTGAACACGTCGGACTACGTCGCGCGCATCCTGACGGCACTCGGGCTCGACGTGCATCGCGGGATCGGCGGCACGGGGCTCGTCGCGAACCTGACGGCCGGCACCGGCAAGCGCGCGATCGGCATCCGCGCGGACATGGACGCGCTGAACATCGCCGAGCACGCGCCGGGCCGCGAACATGCGTCGCGCACGCCGGGCAAGATGCACGCGTGCGGGCACGACGGCCACATGTCGATGGTGCTCGGTGCGGCACGACTGCTGGCCGAGCGCAAGGATTTCGACGGGACCGTGCGTTTCATTTTCCAGCCGGCCGAGGAGCATGGCCGCGGCGCGAAGGCGATGATGGCCGACGGGCTGTTCGAGCGCTTCCCGGTCGACGCGATCTTCGGCGCGCACAACATGCCGGGCATGCGCGCGGGCACCTTCTCGACGCGCGCGGGCGGCATCATGGCGAGCGAGGACAACTTCGTGATCCGGATCGACGGGCGCGGCACGCATGCGGCGCGCCCGCATATGGGCATCGATCCGATCGTGATCGGCGCGCAGGTCGTGCTCGCGCTGCAGACGATCGTGTCGCGCAATCTCGACCCGGGTCAGCAGGCGGTGATCTCGTGCACGGAGTTCATCACCGACGGGCTGCGCAACGTGCTGCCGTCGACGGTGACGATCAAGGGCGACACGCGCAGCTATTCGCGCGACGTGCAGGCGCTGCTGGAAACGCGGATGCGCGAGATCAGCGAAGGGATCTGCCGCACGCACGGCGCGGCGTGCACGTTCGAGTACACGCACGAGTTCGCGCCGACGGTGAATTCGCCGGAGTGGGTCGACACGGCGGTGCGGGCCGCGGCGCAGGTCGCGGGCGCGGAGGCGGTGAATGCCGACGTGCAGCCGATGATGATCTCCGAGGATTTCGGCGCGTTCCTGCAGGCAGTGCCCGGCAATTTCGTGTTCATCGGCAACGGTGAAGCGGGTGGCCTCGGCGGCGTGCCGCTGCACAACGCGACGTACGACTTCAACGACGCGATCCTGCCGGTGGGCGCGCGGTATTTCGCGGAAGTGGCGCGGCGGGCGTTGCAGGCAGCCTAGCGGATCGTCAGCCGGCAGCCTTCACGCGCCCGGCCGAGCGCTGTTCCGGCGAGTCGGCCGTGCGCGTGCGATCGAGGATCGCGAGCACCTCGCGCGCGGTGTTTTCCGAATGGCTGCGCAATACCTGCGGCAGCACCGCATGGTCGGGGTCGGCGAGCGCGGCCATGATGTCCTCGTGCTCGTGCAGCGACTCGGCCCAACGCAGCGTGTCCGTGTTCGCGGCGCCGCGTGCGCGGTGCACCTTCGACATCAGCGACGCATAGATGCCCGACAGCACGGGGTTGCCGGCCGCGTCGACGATCATCTGATGAATCTGCTGGTTCAGCCGGAAATACTCGATGCGCTTGCCGGCTTCATGACACTCCACCATCTTCCGGTGCTTCGCCTGCAGCGCGGCGAGCGTCGCCGTGCCGATCCGCTTGCGCAGCAACTCGCCCGCCATCGCCTCGAGCCCGTGCAGCAGCTCGAACGTCGAGACCAGGTCGTCGAGGTCGATCGACGCGACGCGATAGCCGATGTACTGGCGATGCGTGACGGCGCCTTCCGCGACGAGCACCTTCAGCGCTTCGCGCAGCGGCGTTTTCGACACGTCGAACGCGAGGCTGAGTTCCTTTTCGTCGATCCGCGCGCCGGGCGGCAATTCGCCCTCGTCGATCATCACGCGCAGGCGCGCGGCGATCTCGGCGGCCATGCCGCGCGTGCGCAGAAGCAGGGGATTGCGGGGTGTCTGGCTCATGATGGTGCGAGCTTATCACGATATCGGGGCTTACCCTGCACCAACATCGTGATAAAAGAATCTCAATCAAACCAAGTGTTTACGCTAACGGTAATTATAAATTTCTAATCCTATACTCGGCTCCACGTTGCGCGACGTCCTGATCATCCTCGTTCACTCCTGGAGTCCGTCCATGTCTTCAACCTCCGGTGTCGCCGCCATGACGGTCGGCAAATCCGCTGTTCGCTGGAAGATATTCGTCGTGATGCTGAGCCTCATCGCGATCAACTACGTCGATCGCGCATCGCTGTCCGTCGCCATGCCTTACATCTCGCAGGAGTTCAATATCGGGCCCGCGATGGAGGGTCTGATCCTCAGCTCGTTCTTCTGGACCTATGCCGTGATGCAGATCCCGGGCGGGATGCTGGCCGACCGGTTCAAGCCGCGTATCGTGATCGCGACGGCGACCGTGTTCTGGGGCTTCTTCCAGGCGATCGCCGCGTTGTGCACGAATGCACCGTCGCTGCTGCTCACGCGCCTCGGCCTCGGCGCGGCCGAAGCGCCGATCTACCCGGCCGGCGGCAAGCTCAACGCGATCTGGATGACGCAGACCGAGCGCGGCCGCGGCGCCACGCTGCTCGACGGCGGCGCGCCGCTCGGTGCGGCCCTGGGCGCGGTGCTGATCGCCGGGCTGATCGCGGTGCTCGGCTCGTGGCGGCTCGCGTTCGCGGTGGCCGGCATCGGCACCGTGCTGGCCGGGCTGCTCGCGTGGCACTACATCCGCAATTCGCCGCGCGAGCATGCGGGCGTCAACGACCTCGAAGCCGAATACATCGAGGCGTCGCATGCGAGCGATCTCGCGGCCGAGCCGGCCGGCGCGTCGGGCCGTTCGCGCGACTTCTTCAAGTACCGCTCGGTGTGGTGCATGTTCTTCGGCTGGATGTGCTTCAACAGCGTGTTCTACGGGCTGCTCACGTGGATGCCGAACTACCTGCACAAGGTGCACGGCTTCGACATCAAGCAGATGGGCGGCTCGACCTTCATCATCTTTTTCAGCGGCTTCGTCGGCGAACTGCTCGGCGGCTGGATCGCCGACAAGTGGAAGGCCGCGGGCGGCCGCCCGAACGTCGTGATGCGCACGCTGTTCGGCATCGCGGCGGTGATCGCCACCGTGTCGATCTTCTCGGTCGCGTATGTGAAGGACGCCGTCGTGTGCGTCGCGCTGCTGTCGTCGACGCTGTTCTTTCTGCGCTGGTGCGGGCTGTACTGGTGCATCCCGTCGTCGCTCGGCACGCGCAACAAGATCGGCTTCCTCGGCGGCCTGATGAACCTCGGCGGCAACATCGGCGGTGTCACCGTGCCGATCGTCGTCGGCGCGATCGTGCAGTTCACCGGTTCCTATTTCCTTGCGCTGATGGTGTTCGCGGCGGCCGGCGTCGGCCTGCTCGTGTGCTCCAGCGCGATCGACTACGAAAACAAGCTCCCCGTCTGACCGACCCCTTTCACTGCATCGACTGCATTCACTGGTAGAGAGAAACCCGTCATGAAAAAACGTACCCTGCTCGGCATGCTCACCCCGTCCTCCAACACGTCGCTCGAACCGCTGACGAGCGCGATGGTCGCCGGCCTGCCGGGCGTGTCCGCGCACTTCGCGCGTTTTCCGGTCACCGAGATCTCGCTGACGGGCCAGGCGCTCGGCCAGTTCGACGACGACAAGATCATCCAGGCCGCGCTGCTGCTCGCCGACGCGAAGGTCGACGTGATCGCCTGGAACGGCACGTCGTCGGGCTGGCTCGGCTTCGAAGCCGACGAGCGGCTGTGCGAGCGCATCACTGCGGCGACCGGCATTCCGGCCACCACGTCGGTGCTCGCGCTCAACGAGATCCTGAAGAAGACGAACGCGCACGAGTTCGGCCTCGTCACGCCGTATCTCGACGACGTGCAGACGAAGATCGTCGACAACTATCGCCGTTCGGGGCTGAACTGCATCGCCGAGCGTCACCTGAACCTGAAGGTCAATTTCTCGTTCTCCGAAGTGACGGGCGACGAGATCGGCAACATGGTGCGCGAAGTCGCGGCGGCCGGCCCGCGCGCGATTTCGATCTTCTGCACGAACCTGAACGCCGCGCACCTGGTGCCGGCGCTCGAGGAGGAAACGGGCATCCCGATCTACGACACGATCTCGACCGTCGTGTGGAAGTCGCTGCAGCTTGCCGACTACGACACGCGGCAGGTGAAGGGCTGGGGCCGTCTCTTCAGCGAAGTGATCTGAGGCGGGCGCCATGTCGAACGATCTCGATTTCGTGATCCGGCATGCCGACGTCGTCACGGCGGCGGACCGGTTCTCGTGCGACATCGGCATCCGCGCGGGGCGCGTGGCCATGCTCGGTCACGGGCTGCCGCGCGCGCCGCGCGAGCTCGATGCGAGCGGCATGCTCGTGATGCCGGGTGGCGTCGATGCGCACTGCCATCTCGACCAGCCGATGCCCGACGGGCTGCGGATGGCCGACGATTTCCTGTCCGGCACGCGCTCGGCGCTGTGCGGCGGCACGACGACCGTGATCCCGTTCGCCGCGCAGGCGAAGGGGCAGTCGCTGCAGGCGGCCGTCGACGACTATCACCGGCGCGCCGACGGGCGTGCGCTGGTCGACTACGGCTTTCACCTGATCGTCGCCGATCCGACGCCGCACGTGCTGGCGGAAGAGTTGCCGCGGCTGATCGCGAACGGCTACACGTCGTTCAAGGTGTACATGACCTACGACGACCTGAAGCTGAACGACCGCCAGATGCTCGACGTGCTGTCGGTCGCGCGCGAGCACGGCGCGCTCGTGATGGTGCATGCGGAGAATTCGGACTGCATCGGCTGGCTCACCGAGCGGCTGCTCGGCGACGGCCACGTCGCACCGCGTTTCCATGCGCATGCGCGGCCGGCCGTGGTCGAGCGCGAAGCGACGCATCGTGCGATCGCGTTCGCGGAACTCGTCGACGTGCCGATCCTGATCGTGCACGTGTCGGGCGCGGAGGCGATCGAGCAGATCCGCTGGGGGCAGTCGCGCGGGCTGCCGATTCTCGCCGAAACGTGCCCGCAATACCTGTATCTGACGGCCGCCGATCTCGGCCATGACGATCACGGTTATGAAGGCGCAAAGTGCGTATGCAGCCCGCCGCCGCGCGATCCGGCGAACCAGCAGGCCGTGTGGAAGGCGCTGAAGCAGGGCGTATTCTCGGTGTTCTCGTCCGACCATGCGCCGTTCAGCTACGACGATCCGTGCGGCAAGCATCCGGGCGGGCAGGCCGTTTCGTTCGACCATATCCCGAACGGGATTCCGGGGCTCGAGACGCGGCTGCCGCTGCTGTTCGACGGCGTGCGTCACGGGCGGCTGTCGCTGCACCAGTTCGTCGAGCTCACGTCGCTGCGCCCCGCGAAGCTGTACGGGCTGTATCCGCGCAAGGGGACGATCGCGGTCGGCGCCGATGCGGACATCGTCGTGTGGGATCCGGACAAGCGCGTGCGGATCGCGAATGCGTCGCTGCATCATGCGGTCGACTACACGCCCTACGAAGGGATCGAGGTGACGGGCTGGCCGCGTCATTGCCTGTCGCGCGGCGAGCTGCTCGTCGAGGATGGCCGCCTGCTCGCGGCCGAGCCGGGGCGCGGGCAGTTCGTGCCGGCCGGCAAGCCGTGCCTCGATTGACGTCCATCGATGTGAGCGCCCGTTCCACGCGGCTGGCGCGGTTTCAGCAGGAGCAAGGATGAGTATTTCCAACGCAATGCGCGGCATCGCGGCCGCAGCGATCGTCGCCGGTTCATGCGGCGGGCCAGCGCTGGCCGCCGGCGGCGCGCCGCAGGACATGCCGAGCGTCGTACCCGAATCGGCCGGCGTCGATTCGGCGCCGCTCGTGCGGCTGTCCGAATGGCTGCGCCGCGACCGGATGGACGTGCGTAGCCTCGTCGTCGTGAAGGACGGCAAGATCGTGTTCGAGCGCTATGGCGACGGCCTCACGCGCGATCACAACTACGAGCTGTATTCGGTGACGAAGACGATCACCGCGCTGCTCGCCGGCATCCTCGACGGCGAGGGCAAGCTCGCCCCGTCGACGAAGGTCACGCCGCTGATCGCGGCCGCGCGGCCCGATCTCGCGAGCGAACTCGCGGACAAGCGGGACATCGAGCTGCGCCACCTGATGTCGATGTCGAGCGGGCTGCGCTATACGACGCGCGAAGGCACCGATCCGCTGTACTACGAAGCGCCCGACCGGCTGAAAGTCGCGGTGACGAGCCGCGCGGCGCGGCCGCCCGGCACGCAGTTCGACTACATCGACGTGAACCCGGTGCTGGTCGGCACGGCCGTGTCGATCGCCGCGCGCGAGCGCGAGGACGCGTTCGCGCGTTCGCGGCTGTTCGAGCCGCTCGGCTTCGCGCACTACCGCTGGAGTGGCGCCGACGGTACCGGCGCGGTGGCGGGCGGCTGGGGACTGCGGCTGCGTGCGGTCGACATGGCCAAGATCGGCATGCTGCTGCTCGACAACGGCCGCTGGAACGGCAAGCAGATCGTGCCGGCCGGCTGGGTCCGGCAGATGACGACGCCGTCGCCGGCCGCGGCCGATTACGGCTACTACTGCTGGATCAGTCACGTCGTCGAACACGGCACGCCGGAATTCGGCGCGATGGGCTTCAAGGGGCAGTTCATCACGGTGCTGCCCGCCCAGCGCGCGGTCGTTGTCATGACGAGCCTGCTGCCGACCGACGGCGGCTTGCGCGACGCAACCTACCTGAACCTGTATCGACGGATGGTGAACGACTACATCCTGCCCGCGCTGACGCCGGCGCAGCGGCCGGTCGAGCGCGCGGAAACGACGCAGGCGCTGCGCGACGAGCTGGCGCGCAGCCGCGAGACGAAGGGCGTGCCCGGCACGGCCGCCGCATTCAACGATGCGCCGGAGATTTGATAAAGATGACGAACATGATCGCCAATCCGGATGCATGGCCCGATTCGCGGCGGCCCGCATCGCGTGCCGCGCCTTTCATGCGCCGGCTGCTCGCGCGGCTTGCGACGCTGCTGATCGGCAGCGGTGCGCTCGCGCCGGTGCCGACGCTGGCGGCAGCGCATGCGGCCGATGCACTGCCGCCACTGCATGAAACCGGTATCGAAGCCGCCGCGCCGGAGGACGCCGGCGTCGATTCGCGCAAGCTCGTCGAGCTGTCGCGCTGGATCCGCGAGCAGAAGCTCGACGTCTACAGCCTGCTCGTCGTGAAGGACGGCAAGCTGATCTTCGAGCGCTACGGTGCGAACGCGTCGCGCGATTCGACCTACGAGCTGTACTCGGTGACGAAGGCCGTGACGTCGCTCGTCGCGGGCATCCTGGTCGATCAGGGCGCCGTGCATCTTGACGAGCCGGTGGCCGCGCGGCTCGCCGCGTGGCGCCCCGACCTCGGCGGCGCGCTCGCGGACAAGCGAGGCATCGAGCTGAAGCACGTGCTGTCGATGTCGAGCGGACTGCATTACGACTTCAGCCCGAAGGACGATCCGATCTACTACACCGCGCCCGACCGGCTGAAGCTTGCTGTCTCGGCCGCGCCGAAGGTCGCGCCCGGCACCGCGTTCGACTACACCGACGTGAACCCGATCCTCGCGTCGGCGATGTTGAGCGCGGCGGCCGGCCAACCCGTCGAGCGCTATGCGCAGGCGCGTCTGTTCGCCCCGCTCGACATGAAGCGCGCGACATGGGAGCGCGCGGATCGCACGGGGCTCGTGTCGGCCGGCTGGGGGCTGCGGCTGCGCGCGGTCGACATGGCGAAGATCGGCATGCTCGTGCTCGACGGTGGACGCTGGCAGGGGAGGCAGGTGGTGCCGCAGGCGTGGATCGCGCAGATGACGTCGCCGCGTGTGTCGGCGCATTTCGGCTACTACTGGTGGATCAACAACATCGTCGAAAGCGAGCCCGAATTCGACGCGATGGGCTTCAAGGGGCAATTCATCACGGTGCTGCCGAAGCGCAACACGGTGATCGTGATGACGGGCGTCCTGCCGATTGACGGTGGCCTGCGCGATGCGGAGAACGTGAAGCTGTTCCGCCGGATGGTGAACGGCTACATCCTGCCGGCGCTCGATGGCGGGCGGGCGTCGGGGCCGGGCTCGGGCGGCGCCGATACGCGTGCGGCGCTGCGCGACGAGCTTGAAGTGAGTGCGCGCTCCGCAGGCGTGCCCGGCACGCAGGTCGATCCGACGGATCTGCCGAAGTAGCCATGGCGATACGCGTGAGGCGCAGCGTGTGGAGCCGGAAGCGAGTGCGCGCGCCGACTGATCTGCGGAAGTCGCGCCGGGCGTGCGTCCGGCCGCGCTGCTGCGGGCGGGCCGGACGCGCGGTGCATCACATCACGCCAGTTCGCCCAGGCACGCGTCGAATTGCGTGACGAGCCGGTCGACATCGTCGGCCGTCGTTTGCGGACACACGAGCATCATGTTGTGGAACGGCGTGATCAGCACGCCGCGATTCAGCAGGTACAGGTGCACGATGTGCTCGAGTTCGCTGTCGAGCTGCGCGCCCGCGATCGTGCCGTTGCGCGGCGGCACGGGTGCGAACTGGAACTCGGTGCGCGCGCCGATACGCGTCACGCACCACGGCAGCCCGTGTTTCGCGATCGCCTGTTCGAGCCCCGTCGCCAGCCGCGCGGCGAGTTCGAACATGTGTGCATACGCGGCGTCGGTCGCGACTTCGGCGAGCGTCGCACGCATCGCATGCATCGCGAGCATGTTCGCGGTGAGCGTCGTGCCGATGCCCGAATGGCCGGGCGGCGCGTTCAGCTTCGCCTGCTTCGCGCGTTCCGCGAATTCGGCGCTGAACCCGTACACCGCGCACGGCACGCCGCCCGCGATCGGCTTGCCGACCACCAGCATGTCCGCGTCGAGATCGTGCGCGACCGCGTAGCCGCCCGGGCCGCTGCTGATCGTGTGCGTCTCGTCGATCACGAGCAGCGTGCCGTAGCGGCGCGTCAGCTCGCGCGCGGCCGCCCAGAAGCCCGGGTCAGGCAGCACCATCCCGATGTTCGTCATCGCGGGCTCGGCCAGCACGCATGCCACGTCGCCATCCTTCAGCGCGGCTTCGAGCGCGGCCAGGTCGTTGAATTCGACGACGCGCGTGTTGGCGAGCAGGTCGTAGGATTGCCCGAGCAGGCTGTCGCGCTGCACCGGGCGGCCGTCGACGAGATCGACGAATACGTCGTCGACCGTGCCGTGATAGCAGCCGTTGAACACGACGATCGTGTTGCGGCCGGTGGCCGCGCGCGCCCAGCGCAGCACGAAGCGGTTCGCGTCGCTGGCGCTCAGCGCAAATTGCCAGACCGGCAGCTTGAAGCGGCGCGCGAGTTCGCGCGACACCCATGCGGCGTCTTCGCTCGGCAGCATCGTCGTGTAGCCGCGCGTCGCCTGTTCGACGAGCGCACGCGCGACCGGTTCGGGCGCGTGACCGAACATCGCGCCCGTATCGCCGAGGCAGAAATCGACATAGCGATGGCCGTCGACGTCGGTGAACGTCGCGCCGCGCGCCTCCTTCACATACAGCGAGAACGGCGTCGACCAGTCCTGCATCCAGTGCAACGGCACGCCGAACAGCAAGTGCTCGGACGCTTCCGCGGACAGGGCGCGGGAGACCGGCATGGCTTCGGTGAACGCTTGGCGCTCGCGATCGAACAGCGCGCGGGCGCGGATGAGGTCGACTCCGTGGCGGGAAGGCAAAGGCAGCTCCTGGGCTGTGAAGAAGGAGAAACGATAGCGCGG
Source organism: Burkholderia sp. HAN2018 (assembly GCF_024704855.1). Classification (NCBI taxonomy): domain Bacteria; kingdom Pseudomonadati; phylum Pseudomonadota; class Betaproteobacteria; order Burkholderiales; family Burkholderiaceae; genus Burkholderia; species Burkholderia sp. HAN2018. The sequence goes on from NZ_QOBB01000019.1 coordinate 21,842, forward strand.
CCGGCAGGGGGCTGAACAGAGGCGGAATTACCGAGGCGGGTTGGGGGCGGGCGGAAATTGGTGCGATCGACTCCCGTGTCCTATTTGATTCCGAGATGGCATTGGTGAATGGAATCCTGAAAGAACCGTGCAGGTTTCCATGGATTTTTAGTGGACGTTCCGTGACCTATCGTTATTGCATGCCGTGACGAGAGGAGCGCGTCGGAGCCTGCCGGTAAAGGCTGGCGATCGTATCCTGGCGGCGTACGAGATGGCATCCGCCGACTCGGCGCGTTCGCGTATGCGGCTGGGTATATCGAATTCCACGGGGATATTGCCGGCTAATTTTGGGATAAATGAATCCCGGATTTTCCTGCGATGACGGAATCAGGTGCCCGAACGACAACCATCCGGAAAACGGAGCACTTCAATGAAGATCGGAACACATCTCACCGCACTCGTCGCATGCGGCGCATTGGCCGGCATTGCCCACGCCGGCCCGACGTCGCCGCAAGCCGTCGTCAAGCGGATCACGTTGACCGCGCACATTGGTGACAGCCTGTTCGTTTCGAGGCCGGACAACGCCGCATACGACGTGGTCGAACTGACCGCGACGGATCGCGACCAGCGGGCCCTCGGCGCAACGCTGCCGATCCGCGTACGGACGACGAATCCAGACATCAACGTCACATTGCTGCAGCCGCTAAGGCTGTCGAATGGCCGCGACGACCTGACCAACGCGAAGGTCGTGCTGGCGGGCAGCGCGGCCGACGCCGAAATTACTGTCGACGCCGCTCGCGTGCTCACGCTGGGAAAGCGTGGGCACGACGGCTTCGACGGTTATGACGAAACCCGTCAGGTGAAGGTCAGCGCGCAAGCGCGGGCTGCCGGCGACGCGGCGCCAGCCAATGGACGTTACCGTGGCGACATGGTGCTGATCTTCGAGCCGGCCGCCTCCGCAGGGCGCGAGCCGGCGACGGGAACGATCGCGGCGACGGGTGAGTGAGCAATCGACCCGGTGGGCATCGCTTGGCGCGCGTTTTTCAATAAAAGTTTTTGCGCATAAATATTCACAACATCTCGTCGGGGAGGCGCCGCCAGTAGTCGGCGCCGACGAACGAGACGATTGCCGGGCAGGCATGCCGGCATGCGCATGGGCGAGAGGGGGCGAGCGTTTGCGTCCGGGCGCGGCCGGCAAACGCGATCGCCAGACCGGACGCGTCAAGCCAGCGTCTTGATCATGTGGTGTTCGTCGTAGAACCGCCCGTCGACGAACAGCGAGCGCGGTTCCGTGCCGAACCGGACGAACCCTTGCGAGGCGTACAACCGCTCCGCGTTGGCGTTGACCTCGTTCACGCACAGCATCAGTTGCTTGCAGCCCCACGCCTGCGCCGCATGCGCGGTCGCGCTTTCGAGCAGCGTCTGCGCGATGCCCTGCCCGCGATAGGCGGGATCGACGAACACGCCCCAGATCGTCGCCTTGTGCGCGATCTTCGCGCGCGCATCGCGGCGCACGCCGGTGATGCCGACGAGCGTATCGCCGTCGAATGCGCCGAACACGGCACGTTCGTGGGTCGGCGTGATGCGTATCGCGAATTCGTCGACCGGCACCTGCGATTCTTCGTCGGGCGTCGGCAGGAAAGAAGTGGGTGCGGTGTCGACCGCACGCAGGCGAACGGTCTGGAAACGGGCGGCGTCGGCCGCGTCGAGCAGGCGAGTCGTGATCGTCATCGAGGGGATTCCGGTTGAGGGTCGTGCATGCCGGCGCGGGCCGATATGGCCGATACGACCGCGGGATGCATCGTACTGATCCTAACGGGAATCCGGATCGCGCGTGTCGGCGTTCGGCGCACCGCTCGCCGTGGCCGCGCCGTTGCGTTCAGATCGCGTCGCGCGGCCGCCGCGCGTCGCCATCGACGCAGCACGCGAGCACCTCGGCATCGGTGTCGCCGAGGCTCGGGTACACGTGCCCGACAGCGCTGTCGAAGTACAGGCTGTCGCCGGCGCCGAGCCGGTACGCGTGGCCGTTCTCGAAGCGCAGCTCCAGTTCGCCGCTCAGCACGAACACGAACTCCTCGCCGCTGTGCCGGATGTAGTCGGCGAAGTCCGACAGCTTGCGCGCATGGATCCGCCCGCGCACGGGCACCATCCGCTTGCCGGTCAGGTCGTTCGCGAGCATCCCGTACGCATAGTTCGGCGTGTCGTAGACCATCTGCTGGCCGGCCGGCGTGAACGACGGCGTCATCGCGCCGGCGGGCGCGGGCCGGCCGAACATCGTGTCGAAGTCGAGCGCGAGCGCATGCGTGAGCGCCGCGAACTTGTCGTAGGTGAGCGCAATGTCGCCGCGCTCGGCCTTTGAAATCGTCGACACCGCGATACCGGAACGCTCGGACAGTTGCGCGAGCGTCAGGCCGCGTGACTTGCGCGCGTCGCGCAGCCGCGCGGTCGACGCGCGTCGGGCTCGGCATCGAGCGGGTGTGACGGCCAGGCGCGGGAGCGCGGGCGTTGATGCGGGTGAGCGATCGCGCGACGGGGGCGTTGAGGGCGACGGTGTCGCGGCAATGTCGGCGGCGCATCATGTGCGCCGCACCGGCACGAAGGATGAGGATGGGGTGAAGCAGGTACGCCGTCGCGCCGAACCGGCCCCGACGTCAAACGCGCGAAGATGCGCCCGATCAGGTCAGGCGCACCGCGTCCGAATCAATACCGCGCCAGCTGGTTGCCGTTGATCTGCACGCGATCGCCCGGCCGGAGGTTGCCCGGCGACTGCACGTCGAACGAGCGCATCGTGCCGTCGCTGACCTGCACGTCGATCCGGTAGCTGCTCGGGCCTTGCGCGGCGCCCATCTGCTGGCCGATCTGGTTGCCGGCCACCGCACCGCCGAGCGCACCGATCACGGTCGCCGCATCGCGGCCGTGGCCGCGGCCGAACTGGTTGCCCACCAGGCCGCCGACCAGCGCACCGACGACGGTGCCGGCCACGCCCGACGGGCCGACCGAACCGTTGACCGGCTGGATGTTCGAGACCGTGCCGTACTGCGTGCCGTAGCCGTTGCCGTATTGCTGCTGATTGCCGTACTGGTCATACGGCTGCGACCCGTATTGCTGCTGGTTGCCGTACTGATCGTAGGGTTGCGGCGCCTGGTTCGGATACGGCTGTTGCTGCTGCACGTAGCCCGGTTGCGAATACGCGGGCTGCGCGTAGCCGGGCGTCGCGTATTGCTGTTGCTGATACCCCGGCTGCGCGCCGTAGTAACCCGGCGCGACGCAGGCGGTCAGCGGAAGCGCCGCGACGGTGACGAGCGAGGCGAACAGAACGGTCTTCGTGGAAGGCATGCGCATCATGATGATTCCTGCATCGGCAACGGGTTCGCCGACGAATTCCAGGACGGGTGGCGAACTCGGCGTGAGTATAAGGAATGGCAGGTGGCGCGTCCGGTGCGGCCGGGTAACAACGTGTAAAGTCTGTTGCCGCGTAAATCGCCGCCCGGGCAGGGCGATCGTGCAATGCCCGGCGAGGGCGGCGGCGCCCGTTCGGCAACTGCGATGACGCGGATCGACAGCGGTCCGGCGGCTTATCCTGCGAGGCAGTCGGCCCCTCGATGCCGGCGCGCGAAACTTCGGCTTCGGCGACGTCACCCGACGCGCCATCGGCATGCGGGCCGTCCCCGACGAGATCGGACCCCGCAGCCGCACGTGGCTGGCACGGCGTTTGCGCCGCGCATCGCGAAATCGAATGTGCGGCATCGCGACATTTAATTGGCCTCGGCCCGCGCCGTCCGATATCGTGGCCGGATTCCCTGCCAACGCTCGCGCCGGGCCGGCTGCGGTTCCTTCTCCTGTCCGCGCCGGTGACGTGCCGCGACCGCCCCACATTCCGAGCCATGACCGATCGTATCTTCATCAACGCCGTCGACGCCGGCGGCCAGCCCATCAACCTCGTCGTCCGTGACGGCCGCTTTACCGCGATCGGCGCCGATCGTGCGGCCGCGCCCGGCGCGGAAACGATCGACCTCGACGGCCGCGTCGTGCTGCCCGGTTTCGTCGATGGCCACATCCACCTCGACAAGAGCTTCGTCGGCGATCGCTGGGTGCCGCACGAAACGGTCGGCACGCTGCGCGAGCGGCTCGCGGTCGAGAAGCGCCAGCTCGCGGCCGCGCCGCCGATCGTCGAGCGCGCGAATGCGCTGATCGCGCAGGCCGCCGCGTTCGGCACGGTCGCGATGCGCAGCCACGTCGACGTCGATGCGACGACGGGCCTGTCGAACCTGCAGGCCGTGATGGCCGCGCGCGAGCAATGGCGCGGCATCGTCGATATCGAACTCGTCGCGTTCCCGCAGGCCGGCGTCGTCACGTGCCCCGGCACCGCGGAGATCCTCGACGCAGCGGTGCGCGAAGGCGCGGACGTGGTCGGCGGGATCGACCCGACGACACTCGACGGCGACGCGGACGGCCAGCTCGACATCGTGTTCGGCATCGCCGAGAAGCGCGGCGCGAAGATCGACATCCACCTGCACGAGCCGGGCGAGACGGGCATCGCGCAACTGCTGCGGATCGCGGCGCGCACGCGCGCGGCGGGGCTCGGCGGGCGCGTGAACGTGAGCCATGCATACGCGCTCGGCCAGGTGAGCGACGACGACGTGCGGCGCACCGCGGCGGCACTGGCCGAAGCCGGCGTGTCGATCCTGACGAATGCGCCGGGCGACTGCGCGTTTCCGCCGGTACAGCCGCTGCGCGACGCGGGCGTGCACGTGTTCGCGGGCAACGACAACATCCGCGACGCATGGTGGCCGTACGGCAACGGCGACATGCTGCAGCGCGCGATGATGGTCGGCTATCGGTCGGGCTTCTACACCGACGAAGCGCTCGGCATCGCGCTGGACATGGCGACGCATGCCGGCGCGCGCGTGATCGGCAAGGAGAACTATGGAATCGCTGTCGGCTGCGACGCGACGTTCGTCGCGGTGCGTGCGCCGAATGCGGCGGCGGCCGTCGCGGGCGTGCCGGCCGAGCGCTGGGTATTCCGCCGCGGCGAAAGCGACACGGGCGCGCCGTTCGCCCCTGCGCTGCGCTTCACGCGCTGACCGACTCGGCCGGCGGCACGGCACGCGCCGTGCTCCGATGCACTGACTGACCACACCGGAACCGACATGACGAACCTGCTGATCCGCAACGTCCGCCCGAGCGCCGACGCCGCGCTCGACATCCTGATCGAAGGCGATCGCATCGCGCGCATCGGCCCGTCGCTCGACGCACCCGCCGGCTGCGCGATCGAGGACGGCGCGGGGGCGCTCGCGCTGCCCGGCCTCGTCGAAGGCCACACGCACCTCGACAAGACGCACTGGGGGATGCCGTGGTATCGCAACGAGGTCGGCCCGCGCCTCGTCGACCGGATCGAGAACGAGCGCCACTATCGCGCGACGAGCGGCCACGACGCCGGCGTCGCGTCGCTCGCGCTGGCGCGCGCATTCCTCGCGGCCGGCACGACGCGTATCCGCACCCACGTCGATATCGATACCGAAGCCGGGCTGCGGCATCTGCACGGCGTGCTCGCGACGCGCGAGACGCTGCGCGGGCAGGTTGAAATCCAGATCGTCGCGTTTCCTCAATCGGGCGTGCTCAAGCGGCCCGGCACCGACGCACTGCTGTCCGACGCGCTCGCCGCCGGCGCCGATCTGCTCGGCGGGCTCGACCCGTGCGCGATCGAAGGCGATCCGGTCGAGGCGGTGGACGTGCTGTTCGCGATCGCCGAACGCCACGGCCGCGGGCTCGACCTCCACCTGCACGAGCGCGGCTCGATGGGCGCGTATTCGCTCGACCTGATCCTGCAGCGCACGGCGGCGCGCGGCATGCAGGGCAAGGTGACGATCAGCCACGGGTTCTGTCTGGGCGATATCGCCGAACGCGAGCGCGATGCGCTGCTTGCCCGGATGGCGGAACTCGGCGTCGGGCTCGTCACGACCGCGCCGGCGGCGGTGCCCGTGCCGCCGGTGGCCGCGTGCCGTGCGGCGGGCGTGACGGTCATCGGCGGCAACGACGGCGTGCGCGATACGTGGACGCCGTACGGGTCGCCCGACATGCTCGAACGCGCGATGCTGATCGGCATGCGCAACGATTTCCGCCGCGACGACGCGCTCGAGGTCGCGCTCGACTGCGTGACGCACGGCGCGGCGCGCGGTTGCGGCTTCGACGGTTACGGGCTGCAGCCGGGCAGCCGCGCGGACGTCGTGCTGGTCGACGCGCTGACGTTCGCCGAAGCCGTAGTCGCACGGCCGGTGCGGCGGCTCGTCGTGTCGTCGGGGAAGATCGTGGCGCGTAACGGCGCGCTGGTCTGAGCGAAACCCGGGTGAAGCATCGCCCCGGTATGATCCGGTTTTCAGCCGGATTTCCCGGGAGAAGACGATGCGACGCACGACCGCGGCACGGGCCGCACGATGGATGGCGGCGGCCCTGTTCGCCGTGAGCGCCGCGCATGCGGTGGCGGCCGGGCCGACGGACGCGCAGCAGGAAGCGAACCGGCGCACGGTGCTCGCGTTCTATGAAAAAGGCCTGAACGAGAAGGATGCCGACGCCGCACTCGCGTATGTCGGCGATCGTTACGTGCAGCACAACCCGAACGCGGCCGACGGCCGCGACGGCTTCCGCCAATTCGTCGCGTTCCTGCGCGACAAGTATCCGCGGTCGCACAGCGAGATCAAGCGCTCGTTCGTCGACGGCGACTACGTGATCCTGCACGTGCACGCGGTGCGCGAACCCGGCACGCGCGGCAGCGCGATCATGGACATCTTCCGGCTCGAGAACGGCAAGATCGTCGAGCACTGGGACGTCAATCAACCCGTGCCCGAGCAGGCCGCGAACGGGAACACGATGTTCTGACGGGGATCGGGCGCGCGATCGCGTCGCATCGGCCGTGCCGGCGGCGTCGCGGCGGTCGTTCGCTTGCTCGCTTGCCGCATCCGGCGTTTTCTTTCTTACTACTCCTCGTGCTCCAGCATGGCTGCGAGCGCCTTCGTCAGTTCGCTGACCATCGGGTCGGCCGTCGGCCGATGCAGGATCGCGATGTCCATGTGTTCGATCGGCGCGAAACCCTGCTTGGCGGTCAGCACGACGTGCTCGTCCGTCACCACGCGCGCGGGCAGCACGCTGATGCCGAGCCCGTCGGCGACGGCGGCCTGGATGCCGCTCAGGCTCGACGTCGTGAAGCTGATCCGCCAGCGGCGGCCGCGCTCCTCGATCGCCTTGATCATGTCGTCGCGATAGAGCCCGCGCGGCGGAAACACGACGATCGGCACCGGGTCGAGATCGATCGACGGATGCGCGGCGCTGTCGATCCAGCGCAGCTTCTCGGGCCAGCGCACGACGGCCTCGCGGCTGTCGCGGCGCTGCTTGATCAGTACGAGGTCGAGTTCGCCGCGGTCGTATGCGGCGCTGATGTCGCGGCTCAGCCCGCACATCACCTCGAGCTTCACCTGCGGATGCTCGCGCTTGAACGCGGCGAGCGCATGCGTCGTGCGGCCCGCCGCGAAATCGTCGGGCACGCCGAGCCGGATCGTCAGCGCGACCGTCGCACCCGACAGCGCTTCCAGCATCTCGTCGTTCAACGCGAGCATGCGCCGCGCATAGCTGAGTACCGTCACGCCCGCGTCTGTCGGCCGCACGTCGCGCGTGCCGCGGTCGAGCAGGCGGTGCCCGGCGATTTCCTCGAGCCGGCGCACCTTCTGGCTGACCGTCGACTGCGTCGAGTGCAGGCGCGCGGACGCCGTCGTGAAGCTGCCGCAGTCGGCGACCATCACGAGCGCGCGCAGCAGGTCGATGTCGAACAGGGGTCTATTCATTTCTGCACTTCTGTGGATTCGAACATTTCGTTTTCAAATGCGTGCGACGACTTTTAACATGGCCGGATGCCGTGGGCAATCGCGGTTTCGCCGGACCCGGCGCGGCGTCGGGTGGCATCGCGGGGGCGCCTGACGGAACGCATCGACCGGGCATCGGCGTGCGCCGCACGCAAGGAGGACACCGGATGTTTTTCAAACGGATTGCGATCATCGGCTCGTTTGCGTTGACCACGCTCACGTCGGCCGTGGCCGCCGCCGACGGCGGCGCGCTCGAGGGCCGGTTGCGCAGCGCGGCCGACCGTGGCGACGCGGGCGAAGTGCGCACGCTGCTCGAACGCGGCGCGCCGATCGATTCGCGCGACGGGCAGGGCCGCACGGCGCTGCTGCTCGCGACGCACGGCAATCACGTTGAGGCGGCGCGCGTGCTGATCGACGCGGGTGCGGACGTCAACGCGAATGATGCGATCCAGGACAGCCCGTATCTGTACGCCGGTGCGCGCGGCCATCTCGACATCCTGCGGATGACGCTCGCGCACGGCGCCGACCTGAGCAGCACGAACCGGTATCGCGGCACCGCGCTGATTCCGGCAGCGGAGCGCGGCCATGTGGAGACGGTGCACACGCTGATCGACGCGGGCGTGAACGTCGACCACGTGAACCGGCTCGGCTGGACCGCACTGCTGGAGGCGATCATGCTCGGCGACGGCAGCGCGCGTTATGCGCGGATCGTGCAACTGCTCGTCGACGGGCACGCGAACGTCGATCTCGCGGATTCGAACGGCGAGACGCCGCTGCGGCATGCGCGGCGGCGCGGGTATGCGGCGATCGAGCGGGTGCCTGTATAGACATCGTTATTTCACGGAAATCCGGAAAAACGCGCCCTGTGGCGGGCGCGCGTCTCGTAGGGTAAACACCCGAAAATCTCGTAAATCCACGCTATGCGCGTGTGTTCAGGGCGTCATTTCCGGCCTCTCACGGTCTCCCGACCTCAATCCGCGCATTCTGCCTTCCCCCCGCTTGCGCTCGAAATTTGAGCGGTCTAGACTGCATCGCAGTTTCATCGAAGTCCCAGTCTTTCGCGCACCGCGCCGGGCGTTCCGGCGCAACGCCACCCACCGGACGCCGGCGCTTGCGCGCCGCGTCGAGACCATCAAGGACACGCCATGAACCGCACTGCAAGGCTTCTCGTTACCGCGCTGGCGTTCGCGCCGCTCGTGTCGTTCGCGCAGGACACGTCGACGATCCGCTGGGGCATCGATCCCACGTATCCGCCGTTCGAGGCGAAGCAGCCCGACGGCTCGCTCGCCGGCTTCGACATCGACCTGCGCAATGCGATCTGCGAGCAGCTGCGTGCGAAGTGCGTCTGGGTCGAGCAGGGCTTCGACGGAATGATTCCGGCGCTGCGCGCACGCAAGTTCGACGTGATCATGTCCGCGATGACGGCCACCGACGAGCGGCTCAAGCAGATCGACTTCTCGAACAAGCTGTATGCATCGCCGGGCGCGCTCGTCGCGCCGGTCGGCTCGAAGCTGCTGCCGACCGCCGCGTCGCTCGCGGGCAAGCGCGTCGGGATCGACCAGGGCACGACGCAGGAGGCGTACGCGAAGGCCGAATGGGCGACCAGGGGCGTGACGATCGTCTCGTACCAGAACCAGGACCAGGTGTACCAGGATCTCGTCAACGGCCGCCTCGACGCGACCTTCCAGGACAAGACGCAGGCCGGCTATTCGTTCCTGAAGACGCCGCGCGGCAAGGGCTATGCGTTCGCGGGCCCCGACGTGACCGACGTGCGGATCACCGGCTACGGCGTCGCGATGGGCGTGCGCAAGGGCGACGACGCGATGAAGAAGCGGCTGAACGACGCGATCGTCGCGATCCGCGCGAACGGTACGTACCAGAAGATCGCCGCGAAATATTTAGACTTCGACATCTACGGTGCGAAGCAGCAGCTGACTTCGGCACCGTGATTCGGTGATTCCGTGATTCACTCAATCGACAGGCACACCATGACGAGTATCGAGGATCGCGTCGCGCAAGCCGTGACGCCCGAACTGATCGCCGCGTTCCGCGAGGAAGGTGCGGTCTGCATCAAGGGGATCTTCTCGCCCGACGAAGTCGCCGCGCTGCGCGCCGGCATCGACGCGAATCTCGCGCAGCCGAGCCCGCGCGCGAAAGTCGCGAGCCGGCCCGACGATCCGGGCTGGTTCTTCGAGGATTTCTGCAACTGGCAGCACAACGACGCGTATCGCGACTTCATCGTGCGCTCGCCGGCGCCGTCGGCGGCCGCCGCGCTGATGGGCACGGAGAACGTGCGGCTCCATCACGACCACCTGCTCGTGAAGGAGCCCGGCACGCGGCAGCGCACGCCGTGGCATCAGGACCAGCCGTACTACAACATCGAGGGCGACGACAACGTCAGCATGTGGATTCCGGTCGATCCGGTGCCGCTCGAATCGACGCTGGAGTTCGTCGCGGGCTCGCATCGCGGGCCGTGGCTGATGCCGCGCACGTTCATGGACAAGGAAGCGAAGTGGTTTCCGGAAGGCAGCCTCGCGGACCTGCCCGACATCGAAGGCGACCGTGCGGCCTTCCCGATCCGCCATTGGGCGCTCGAGCCCGGCGACATGGTGTGCTTCCGGATGCTCACGCTGCACGCGTCGGGCGGTACGCAGAACCGTCGGCGCGCGTTCTCGATCCGCTTCGTCGGCGACGATATCCGTCACGCGCCGCGCCGCTGGAAGACGTCGCCCGATTTCCCCGGGCTCGCGGAGCAACTGCCCGACGGCGCGCCGCTCGACCACCCGCTGTTTCCGGTCGTGTGGTCGCGTGGCGCGGGGCAGGCCGGCGTGCTCTGACGCCGGCGGGCGCGCGTGAAGGACGCGGCGGCCGTTTCTCGACGAAACGGCCGCCGCGCGCATTTATGCGTGCCGGTGTGGGACGAAGGATCAGGTCGGGTGGCGCCCGGCGCCCGGCTTGAAGCGCGAGCCGAGCCGGTAGCGGTTGCCCGGATGCAGGAAGTGCACGAACGTGACGGGCAGCCCGTTCGTCCAGGTGCGGCGCGTGAGCGTGAGGCACGGCTCGTCGGCGCGCATGTCGAGCAGCCGCGCCTGTTCGCCGGTCGGCAGCGACGCATCGACCACGTGCTCGATTTCCAGTTCGTAGTGCGACACGTTGTTGTACAGGTACTCGGACGGCGGCTCGACCTGGAAATCCTGGTCGATGAAACCGGGCGCGGCGGCCGGGTTCACGTAGCGATCCTCGAGCTGGATCGGGCGGCCGTTTTCCTCGTGCACGCACACCACGTGAAAAACCGGCGTATTGACCGGCAGGCCGAACGCGGCCGCGACGTCGAACGACGCGGGCTCGCTCGACTGGCTCAGCACGCGGCAGCGGTATTCGTGCCCGCGCGCGCGGATTTCGTCGCGGATGTGCGCGATCATCAGCAGGTTCGACTGCGGCTTCGCCTCGGCGACGAACGTGCCGACGCCCGCGATGCGCTTCAGCACGCCTTCCTCGGTCAGCTCGCGCAACGCGCGGTTGACCGTCATGCGCGCGACGCCGAACTGCGCGGCGAGATCGAGCTCGGACGGAATGCGGTCGCCGGGGCGCCAGTCGCCCGAGTCGACGTTCTGGCGAACGAGCGTCTTGATCTGCTGGAACGGTGCGGTGGCCTTCGTGACCATCGGGGATCCTTGCGCGAAGAGGTGGCGAGGCTAGTCGTCGTGACTGACGATGACCAGGATCTCCGCCTGCGCGGCGCCGAGGCTGCGCGTGCGGTGCGGGATAAGTGCGTTGAAATAGACTGAATCGCCGGTCTTGAGTTGCACCGTCTCGTTCGGGAATTCGATTTCGACGCGCCCCTTGTGCACGAACAGGAATTCCTCGCCTTCGTGCTCGCGGAACGTCGATGCGACGAACTCGTGCGGCGGATGCACGACGAACGGCAGCATCTTCTTCGGTGCGACGCCGGCCGCGATGCTCTCGAAGCGGTGTGCGTGGCTGTCGGCGGCCGCGCCCATCGCCGTGCGCTCGCCGGCGCGCGTGACCGTGATCAGCTCGCGGTTGCGGCTTTCCGAGAACAACTGTTCGACATCGACATTCAGTGCCTTCGACAGCTTCAGCGCGACCGCGATCGACGGCACGCTCAGGCCGCGCTCGACTTTCGACAGGTAGCTCTTGGTGAGGCCCGTCTCGTCGGCCAGCACGTCGAGTGTCCAGCCCTTCTGTTTTCTGAGCAGCTTCAGGCGAATCGTCATGGGGCGCCAGGTGTCCTTCGAAAAACGGATTGTAACGCATGACACAAAGTGTCCTGTGGTGTATCGTGTGTCACGTGTTCCCGGGAAAGCGGCGCGAACGGCGCGACCGACCCGGTCCATTCAGGAGGTGAACATGGCGGAAACGCTGAATCTGACGAAGGAGGCGCTGGTCGCACTGGCGGAGCGCCGTCTCGACAACGAGGTGGGCGACAGCGGCTGGTCCGCGCGGCAGAAGCTCGCGCTCACGTGCCGGATCCTGTTCGACGCCGGCCACGATTCCGGCCTGGCCGGGCAGATCACCTGCCGCGCGGGCGACGCCGGCACGTACTACACGCAGCGGCTCGGGCTCGGTTTCGACGAGATCTCGGCCGCGAACCTGCTGCGCGTGAACGAGGATCTCGACGTCGTCGACGGCGAAGGCATCCCGAATCCGGCCAACCGGTTCCATACGTGGATTTATCGCGAGCGCCCGGACGTGAACTGCATCATCCATACGCATCCGGCGCATGTCGCGGCGCTGTCGATGCTCGAGCAGCCGCTCGTCGTGTCGCACATGGATACCTGCCCGCTGTACGACGATTGCGCGTTCCTGAAGGACTGGCCCGGCGTGCCGGTCGGCAACGAGGAGGGCGAGATCATCTCGAAGGCGCTCGGCAGCAAGCGCGCGATCCTGCTGTCGCATCACGGCCAGCTCGTGGTCGGCAAGACGATCGAGGAAGCGTGCATCCTCGCGCTGCTGATCGAGCGGGCCGCGAAGCTGCAACTGCTCGCGATGGCGGCCGGCGAGATCAGGCCGGTGCCGCCGGCGCTGGCGCGCGAAGCGCACGACTGGATTTCGAAGCCGAAGCGCGATGCGGTGACTTTCGACTACTACGCGCGCAGGGCATTGCGCACGCATCGGGACTGCGTCGCGTGAGCGGGCGATTCGCCGCTGCCGTGTCCGACCATCATTGAGGATTACCTATCGTGTCCATCCTGCTGAAAGGCATCATTGCCTACCCGGTTACACCGTTCTCCGCCGACGGCGGCGTCGACCTCACGGCGCTCGACGCGCTGATCGAGCGCCTGATTGCCGACGGCGTTCACGCGATCGCGCCGCTGGGCAGTACCGGCGAGAGCGCGTACCTGTCTGATGCCGAATGGGAGGCGGTCGCCACCGCGTCGATCCGCGCGGTGCGCCGGCGCGTGCCGACCGTCGTCGGCATTTCCGATCTCACCACGGCGGGCGCGGTGCGCCGCGCGCGCTTCGCCGAGCAGGCCGGCGCCGATGCGGTGATGGTGCTGCCGGTGTCGTACTGGAAGCTCGGTCACGACGAGATCGTCGCGCACTATCGCGCGATCGGCGCCGCCATCGGCATCCCGATCATGCTGTACAACAACCCCGCGACGAGCGGCGTCGACATGTCGCCCGACCTGATCGCGACGATCTGCCGGACCGTCGACAACGTGACGATGGTGAAGGAGAGCACGGGCGACATCGGGCGGATGCACCGTCTCGCGCAACTGAGCGACGGCGCGATTCCGTTTTACAACGGCAGCAACCCGATGGCGCTCGCCGCCCTCGCGGCCGGCGCGGCCGGATGGTGCACGGCCGCGCCGAACCTGAATGCGGCGTTGCCGCTGGCGCTGTTCGACGCGATGCGCGCGGGCGACCTGGCGCGCGCCCGGACGGTCTTTCAGGCGCAGCTGCCGCTGCTGCAGTTCATCGTCAACGGTGGGTTGCCGGTGACCGTGAAGGCCGGGCTGCGCTTGTGCGGCTTCGATGCGGGCGAACCGAGGAAACCGCTGATGCCGCTCGGCGACGCGCGCACGCGCGAACTCGAACGCCTGCTCGCGGCATTGCCTGACGGTGTGACGACATGAGCGACGTGGCATGGCCGGCGATCTCGGCCTCTATCGGCGCGGTGCGGATCGGCGCGAGCCGGCCGCTGGCCGGCACGCCGCACGCCAGCGCGATCGACAAGCAGCCGGTCGGATCGCGCTTGTGGCTGGGCACGCTCGGCTTTGCCGGCGACGAGCAGGCCGATGCGCGGCATCATGGCGGCCCCGACAAGGCGGTGCACCACTATGCGCACGATCACTACGCATGGTGGGCCGCGCAGATCGGCGCACGCGACGTGCTCGCGCAACCGGGTGCGTTCGGCGAGAACCTGTCGACGCACGGCGTGACCGAGCACGACGTGTGTCTCGGCGACGAGTTCACGCTCGGCGGCGCCGTGCTTCAGGTGTCGCAGTCGCGGCAGCCGTGCTGGAAGCTCAACGCGCGCTTCGATCATCCGCGGATGGCCGCGCTCGTGCAGCAAAGCGGCCGGACCGGCTGGTATTACCGCGTGCTGCAGGCGGGCTGGGTGGCGCCGGGCGACGTGCTGGCGCTGCACCGGCGCGCCTATCCGCAATGGACGCTGTCGGCGGTGCTCGACGTGCTGTACCGGCGCACGCTCGACATGGCCGCGCTCGACGCGCTGTGCGAGGTCCCGATACTGCCGGCCGGCTGGCGCAGGATGCTCGACAAGCGCCGGGCGGAGCGGCAGGTCGAGGACTGGATCAAGCGGCTCGAAGGACGTTGACGTGCGGCGTGGCTCAGTGGCTCGGCAGTTCCCGCACGTCGGCGGTCGGAACCGAGCCGAACGCATCGCTCAGCGCATAGCCGATCAGCTGCCGCGCGGCTGCCTCGGGCGTCGCGAGCGCGCCGCTCGACTTCAACTGGTCGAATTTCTCGCGCATCGGGAAGTTGTCTTCGCTGGTCGAGCGGATCGTTGCCTGCATGCCCGTGTCGACGACGCCCGGCGCGACGCTGCAGATCCGCAACGCGCGGTTCGCGTCGAGCGCGACCGCGCGCGCATGGTGATCGAGCGCGGCCTTGGTCGCGCAGTAGACGCTCCAGCCCGCGTACGCGTTGCGCGCCGCGCCGCTCGACACGTGCAGGATCCGGCATTCGGTCGTGGCCGATGCCGCTTGCGCGAGCGCGGCCGACAGCATCAGCGGCGCCGCGACGTTCACGCCGACCGCGCGTGCGACGATCGCCGGATCCTGCGCGGCGAGCGGGCCGATCGGATCGACGATGCCCGCGTTGTTGAACAGCAGCACGATCGACGCGCCGTCGACAAAGCGGCGCAGCGTGTCGCCGGCCAGCCACGCCGCGACGGCCGGCGTGTCCGACAGGTCGAGTTCGATTTCGGAGAATCGGTCGCCGGCTTGCGACGCGAGCGTCGGATGACGGCTGCGCGACACGCCCAGCACGGCGATGCCTTCCAGCAGCAGCTGTTCGGCGAGCGACGCGCCGAGGCCGCGCGTGTGTCCGGTGACGATGGCGCGCACGTGCGGTGCGGAAGAGGATGCGGTCATGGCGGTGAGCGGGTCGAAGGGGTGAATGGATGAACGGATGAGCGGCGTCGACGGGCGACGCGCATGCGTGGCGGCATGGCGTGCGGGACGGGCGATGCGTGGTGATGCGTGCGAGAGCGCTCGCGCCGCGCCGCGGACGTCGGGGTGACGCATATCGTAGCGCCGGCATGCGTGTCGCGCAAACGCCGCCGCGTGCGAGGCGGCGGAATCGCCGGCACGGCGCGCATCCGTTGCCGCGCGGCACCGGCCGGCAGGCAGGCCGGCCGGACGAAAGCCGGCTGCGGCAAGTGCGCGCGGCGGCTGGCGAGTGGCGCCGGGCCGTGCGACGCGAGCTATCATATGGCTCGCCCGTGCGCGATGCCGGACGGGCCGCGACTGTTTCCCTTCACCTGCTGCACGCTGCGACGCCACTCATGACCACCACGCCGGATACGCCCACGCCACGCGCCCTTCGCGAACTCACGCCCCTCGAGGCCCGCATTCTCGGTGTGCTCGTCGAGAAACAGCACACGGTGCCGGACACCTATCCGCTGTCGCTGAATGCGCTGACCGCGGGCTGCAACCAGAAAACCGCGCGCTCGCCGGTGATGAACGTCAGCGAGGACGAAGTCACGACCGCGCTCGACGGGCTGAAGCACCTGAGCCTCGTGATGGAGGGCAGCAGCAGCCGCGTGCCGCGTTTCGAGCACAACGTGAACCGCGTGCTCGGCATCCCGAGCCAGGCGATCGCGCTGCTGACGATCCTGCTGCTGCGCGGCCCGCAGACGGCCGCCGAGCTGCGCCTGAACAGCGCGCGCCTGCACGGTTTCGCGGATATCTCGTCGGTCGAGGCGTTCCTCGACGAACTCGCGGCGCGCGCGCAGCCGCTCGTCGTCCGGTTGCCGCGTGCGCCGGGCGCGCGCGAGAACCGCTGGATGCACCTGATGTGCGGCGAAGTGAACGTGGCCGACTTCGCGGGTGCGGATGCCGGCGGGGCGGATTCCGTGCCGCCTTCGGAATTCGAAGCGCTGAAGGCCGAACAGAAGCGCCTCGCGGATGAAGTGGCGCGACTGAATGCGCTGGTTCTGCGAATGGCCGGCGAGCTCGGCATCGACGTCGACGCGCAAGGCGACGCGTCCTGACGTAAATGACGGCGATGCATGTGCGTCGCCCGGCCCCCGTCGCCACGCGGTGGGGCCGGGGCGCGACGCGGATAGCGCCCGCGCCGCTGCGTTACTTCAGCTTGACGCCCGGTACGAGATAACGCGCGCCGCCCGGCCTCAGGATCGGCGCGAGCGCCGCGAACGGCACATCGAGTTGCGGCCCGAGACAGGCGCCCATCGCGTGGCCGATCCCGGATACGACGAACGAGAGCTTGCCGGGTGCGTCGAGTTCGAACGCCAGATACTCGGGGAACACATCCGCGCACGACAGCGAGACGTCTTTGCCGTCTGTCACTTGCAGACCGTGTGTTGCCTTGTCGCGCAACTGCGTAATGAAACTCACCAGCGCGGGGCTCGTTGCCGGCTCCCCGTCCTTGCTCGTCGTAGCGGCGTCGATCACGCGATTCCAGTCGAGATACGCGCCACGCAGCAGGTCGAACGTGACCGGATCGTAGTGATTGTCCGGGTACGCGCCGCCGCAGAACAGACTGCCCGATTCCACGATACCCAACACCGCGCGCGACAGCCACGTGACCGTTACGTGCTCGTCGTCGTAACTGCCGAGCGTACCGGCTGCCGGCCCGTCGTCCGTATAGCGCGTCGCCGCGCATTCGAGCGCCGCGAGACTCATCTGCCAGTGCCGTTGTTCCAGCAGATGGTTGACCCGTGCCATCACGGCCGGATCGGGATGGCGGCTCAGCCGCGGATACGCGAGCACGGTGCGCGGGTCGCTCCACATCCGGTAGGCAACCAGGCCGTCGCCGATCTCGGGGCCCACCGGCCGTACGTGCCCGGCAAGCTTCAGCGTGGCATAGGGAGCGTGCTGCATGTCGATCTCCGCGCTGCGCGCGATGCCGCTACCGACACCCCCTGCGGATACCGCGGTGATCGCTTCGACGGACCCGGGCGCAACCGCATCGGGATCGTATTCAGCGACGCGCCGCAGCGTGAAGCTGCGCGTCTTGCCGGAGCGCGCATCGGTCCAGCGGCCGCGATAGCCGGCCTTGTCCCGCGTGCCTTGCCAGGTGGCCGCGGCATGATCGAAATCGGCTTGCTCACGGAATCCCGACGCGTCGCGCGCATCGTCCGGCAACTGCGTTCGCACGAGCGGTTCGATCAGTTGCGCGGGCGTGCCGTGCAGCGGAATATCGACGCCGTGCTGCGCATAGAAGTAGCGCCCCGAGATCGAACCGTCCGCGGCCGGGCGATCGTCGAGTTCCATCACGACGGCTCCGGCACCTTGCAGCGTGCCTTCGTAGACCGTGCGCGGCGCGGCATGCGCGAAGCCTGCGTGCAGCGCGACCAGCACCCATGCGATCCGGATCAGCGGGCGCATCACCAGCGGCACCCGGTCTGTTCGGACGCGTCGACATCCAGCGCGCGGCCGAACGCGGTCTGCTTGCCGGTGCGTGCGTTGGTGTAGGTCATCGAATAGACCATCGCGCCCTGGGTCATCATTTCGTAGCGCCCGTTGACCTTGCCGCCGACCATTTCGACCCAGGTCGTCGTGTACTGGTGCGGACGGCTTTCGTCGAGCACTTCATCCTCCTCGTGTTCGATCACCAGCGGCAGGGCCGTTTTCGATTGCGCGTACCGGACCATGCCGCCCGACCATTTGACTGCATCGTCATAGTAGGTGCGCATCTCGAAGCGCACGGGTTTGTCGCCGTCCGACCTGAAGCAGAACACGTCGGTGGACACCTTGGCGAGTGCCGGAAGCGACACGCAAAGCAGCACGGTTGCGAAGATTTTTTTCATGGTGGCGTAAGGGAAACGGAGCGACCAGTCAACCGATGCTGATCCGCGAAGCGCCCGCATCGACGAGCCGGAACAGCAGATCCTCCACGGCCGTTTCGGGCGCGGAGCCGAGATCCGCATGGACGCGCCACCCCTGTTCCGCGCGAACCGGCTCCGACAGGTAGTGAACGATCCCGTGCAGGCCGTCTTCGGCCGGCGTGTTCTCGTCGTCGGTATCGAACCACGCGAAGAACCATGCCTTGAACGCGTCGGCCGCCGCGCTTTCGTCGAGACCGTCGGCCTCGATCGCGGCCCAGTCCCACACGAACGGGCGGATCGACACGGCCGCCGTGTCGAGATCGAACGCGAACGGCTCGAAATCCAGCTGCGTGGCGGAATCGACCATCGCCGGCCGGCCGGCCGATTCGCCTTCGGTCGCGATGATGTCGGCCCGGCACGGCAGCGCGAGCGGCCCTTCGGTGGCGAGCGTGCCGTCGGCACGCCGGTAGGCCGGTTCGGCGATCACGGCCGGTTGTGCGGCCGCTTTCGCGAGCAGGTCGGCATACGGTTGGCGAATGGCGCGGAGCAGTTCGGAGACGGTCATCGTGGCGTGTCGGTTGGGCAGGAAACGATCGGTCACAGGCAGGCGGTGCGCCGTGCGGCCGGCATCGCACGACGCGGCCGCTTCGGTAACCGACAGCCGTGATCGTACGGTACTTCCGCGAAACGCGGACAGTCGGCCGAATGGCCGGCGCGCTCCGCATCGTGCGGCGGCGGGTTTAGACGTTTACCTTCAAACAATGGAAAACGCCCGTCGAGCGCGTTCTCGATGTGCTTCAATTAATCCGATTTGTACTCCTACTAAAACTACGAATTCAGAACAGGCCGGATCATTCTTTCACAGGAGACAGTCGATGGCACGGAAACGGTTTTGACGCGGCGCACACGATGGTCTGCAACACCGCCGAACTTCCTTCGATGAAAGCAGGTTATCCCAGGGGCCCCAACCATGTCCTCCAGACGTTTCATGCTGGCCGCGGCAGCCGTATCCGCCGCGCTGGCGGTCGCCGCATCGCCGGCCAGCGCCGGCGCACCGGCCGTGTCCGATCCGTTCTATACCTACACCGGCACCACGCCGCTGGCATCGATTCCACCGGGCACGGTGCTCAAGACGCGCAACGTCACCTATCACGTGGCCGGCATTCCGACCGCGCTGACCGCGCAGCAGTTGCTGTATCGCACCAATAACGCGCTGAACCAGCCGGTCGTGAACGTGACGTCGGTGATCCGGAGCCAGGTCAGCAACGGCCGGGCCATCTCGTACCAGTCGGCTTACGATTCGCTGAACCCGTACGACGAGCCGTCGCAGGTGATCGCCGGCGATCGGGACGTCACGAAGATCATCAACGTCGGCACGCTGCTCTACAGCGCGGAATCGATTCCGCTGTCGACGCTGCTGCTGCTCGGCTACAACGTCATCGTGCCCGATACGGAAGGCCAGACGGCCGACTTCGCCGCCGGCCCCGAATACGGGATGACGACGCTCGATTCGATCCGCGCGGCGCTCAATACGTCGTCGACCGGCCTGAGTCCGTCGAGCAAGGTCGCGATGATCGGCTATTCCGGCGGCGCGATCGCGACGAACTGGGCCGCGCAGCTCGCACCGAGCTATGCGCCCGAGATCAACCGGCAGCTCGTCGGCGCGGCGGAAGGCGGTGTGCTGGTCGACCCCGCGCACAACCTGCGCTATGTCGACGGCAGCATCGTGTGGGGCGGCGTGGCCGCGGCCGCGCTGGCCGGGCTGTCGCGCGGCTACGGCTTCGACCTGACGCCCTATCTCAGCGATACCGGCGTCGCCGTGTTCAACGACATCCAGAGCCAGTCGCTCGCGTACATCCTGCCGAAATACACGGGGCTGCATTGGGGCACGCTGTTCAAGCCGCAATACGCGAATGACATCAACAGCATTCCCGCGTACGTGACGTATGCCAACAAGGTGAATGCCGGGCTGGCCGCATCGCCGACGATCCCGATGTTCATCGGCCAGGGCACCGCGGGCGCGCTGGACGGCACCTTCAGCAGCCAGGTGGGCGACGGCGTGATGCTCGCGTACGACGTGCGCGCCCTCGCGCAGAAGTTCTGCGCCAGCGGCGCGCCGGTCACGTACAACGAGTATCCGCTCGAGCATGCCGGGGCGATCGTGCCGTGGGTGGCCGGCATGCTGCCGTGGCTCTACGACCGTTTCAACGGGAAAGCCGCGCCGAGCAATTGCTGGCTGACGTCGCTGCTGCCGAGCAATTCGCTGGCGCCCGAAACGCTGCATTAGCCGCACCGCACCGCACCGCACCGCACCGCGCGACGCGGCGCATGGCCGGGCGACCCTTCACGGGTCGCCTTTTTTCATTCCGGAATTGACCCTGGTCGCGTCAACGCGGCCTTTGCCGCGCCCGGCCCTCCCGCCGGAACCCTTCGCCGCCCCGCGCGGGTGCCATAATCGAGCCTGCTCATCATTACAGACGTCCCCCGGAGAATCACCATGCAGAACCTCGACAATCCTTCCCACGATCGCGAGGTAGGCAGCGCCGACGCGACGCAGGACACCACGCGCATCGACGACGTCCGCATCGGCGCCGTGCGCCCGCTGATTTCGCCCGCGCTGCTGCTGGACGAGCTGCCGGTGCCGGCCGCCACGCAGACGCTCGTCGAGGATACGCGCCGTGCGATCGGCGACATCCTGCACGGCCGCGACGACCGGCTGCTGCTCGTCGTCGGCCCGTGCTCGATCCACGATCACGACCAGGCGCTCGACTACGCACGCCGGCTGAAGGCCGCCGCCGATGCGCTGAAGGACGACCTGCTGATCACGATGCGCGTCTACTTCGAGAAGCCGCGCACGACGGTCGGCTGGAAGGGCTACATCAACGATCCGCGCCTCGACGGCAGCTTCCGCATCAACGAAGGGCTGCGCGCCGCGCGGCAATTGCTGCTCGACATCAACGCACTGGGCCTGCCGGCGTCGACCGAATTCCTCGACCTGCTGAGCCCGCAGTACATCGCCGACCTGATCGCATGGGGCGCGATCGGCGCGCGCACGACCGAGAGCCAGAGCCACCGCCAGCTCGCGTCGGGCCTGAGCTGCCCGATCGGGTTCAAGAACGGCACCGACGGCGGCGTGCAGGTCGCGTCCGACGCGATCGTCGCGGCGGCCGCGAGCCATGCGTTCATGGGGATGACGAAGATGGGGATGGCCGCGATCTTCGAGACGCGCGGCAACGACGACGCGCACGTGATCCTGCGCGGCGGCAAGAACGGCCCGAACTACGACGCCGCGCATGTCGACGCATGCTGTGCGGTGCTGCGCAAGGCCGGGTTGCGCGAACAGGTGATGGTCGACTGCTCGCACGCGAACTCGAACAAGTCGCACGACCGCCAGATCGACGTCGCGCAGGATCTCGCGCGGCAACTGTCGCAGGGCGAGCACCGGATCGTCGGCGTGATGGTCGAGAGCCATCTCGAGGCAGGGCGGCAGGACCTGAAGCCGGGCGTGCCGCTGAAGTACGGCGTATCGATCACGGATGCATGCCTGAGCTGGACGCAGACGGAGCCGGTGCTCGACGTGCTGGCGGAGGCCGTGCGACATCGGCGAGTGTATTCGCGCAATGCGTGAAATAACGGCGGCGGGTTGACGCCCGCCGTTGTCATAGGCGAGGTGGTACATCAACGAAGATGGGTGCCGGGCAAATCGCTTCATTCCGCCAGATACGCGCTCGCCCGCGTTTTCGCCGTCACGTCGCGCGACGAGCATCCTGCCCGCGCGTCTTCCCGCCTCGATTGTCCGATAGCCGCGCTCGGCGGCTCGGAAATGGCTCGCTTCGGAAACTTCTCGCGAACGAGTTTGCCCTGCAGGCCATCACGTTCCATCTCACTATGCGGATCGCGGGTAGTTAGGCCTTTATAGGCGAATTAGCCCTGTCGATTGGTGCAGAAGCATCAAATTTAGGACGAATCCTATATTCCGTGCCCCCCTGATTAGTCAGAATCCTAATCAAGCAATGCGTTGGGATAGCCGGGGTGCTTGACATGGCACCTCATACGCAAACGCGCTGGAGATTTCGCGGTCGCCGGAAAGATCGGGCTGCCGCTTCCATCCCAAGTCGACGAAGGGCTCCGTGACTCGTGCCGCGTTCGTCGCCGACGACTCGGCGGCTCGGGTGTCACGCCGGCCCGTATCCGCGGTGGAAACGACTGGCTGAGCCATGTCAGGCATGTCGCAAGTCATTGGGAAGCCGCCTGGAATTTGCGTCGAGCGACGCGTGATGGCTCGCTAATGCGTGGAATAGCGCGAAATTGATTCCGTGTAGATAAGGTATGCAAATTATTTTAAACGAGAGATACCACCCGTATCGGGTGTTGCTTGTCGCAATTGCCATGTCGCTTGCTTCATCGGTCGCCAGCGCAAACATGCTGGTCTATCCCATGGCGGCATCGATCGGGGGCGGCAAGGAGTCGGCCGCGGAGCTGCGCATCTATTCGAAGTCCGATGCGACGCAGTACGTGAAGGCGATCGCGAAGCGCGTGATCGATCCGGCGACGGATCACGAGCGCGAGGAGGCCAGCATGAATTCCGGTGACGACGCGATCGTGATCTCGCCGGCCAGGTTCGCGTTGCCGGCCGGCGGCACGCGGCTCCTGAGGGTGATTCCGCTGGGCGTGCCGAAGAAGGAGGTGCTGTATCGCGTCTACCTGCAGCCGGTGGCGGCGCCGTCCGACGACGATTCCGCGGCGACCGGCGATGTGTCCGGCAAGGTCGACTTCAGCCTCGTCTGGGCGCCGCTCATTCGTGTGCTGCCGAAAACGCCGGTGCCCGATTTCGACGTGTCGCATGGCGTGCTGGCCAATACCGGCAACGTGCGGATCGGTTTGCTCGAGGCCGGCGCGTGCCGGTCCGAGAAGGACGATGCTTCGTGCCAATGGACGAAATTCGACCGCAGTGTCTATCCGGGCCAGCACTTCAGGCTGGAGGGGCTGCATTCCGCACCTTATGTGCGAATCCGATATCGAGTGGGGGGAATGGCAGGTGTACAGCAGAAGGTTGTGCGCACGCATTCCGTCGACGCGATGAACGCGCCGAGCGCGAATAACGAGACCCTGTCGGGTCATACCATTGTTTCAACCAACCAGAAGGACTAACCCATGCTGAAATACGTTCCGATCGCTGCCGCCGCCCTGATGTCGATGTCGGCTCACGCCGTGCAGAAGGACATCACCGTCACCGCCAACGTCGACACGACGCTCGAGATGCTGTCGGCGGACGGGTCGGCGCTGCCGACGACCATGCAGATGCAGTATCTGCCGGGCTCGGGTCTCCAGGCGGCTGAAATGAACACGAAGATCTTCACGAACGACAAGGCGAAGGATCTGCAGATCCGCCTCGCGGCCGAGCCGGCGCTGAAGAACCAGACGAGCCCGGGCGCCAAGGAGATTCCGCTGGCGGTCAAGCTGGGCACCACCGCGCTGAGCACCACGGCGACGACGCTGAAGGCGTCGGAGATCTTTACCGGCGAACTGGCGCAGGGCTCGAACGTGCTGCCGCTGTCGATCGGACAGAAGACGGCCGGTGCCATCACGGCTGCCGGCAGCTATCAAGGCCTCGTCAGCGTGATCGTCACGCAGAGCGCGGCATCGGGTAGCTAAGCTCCTGCACGGTATCGACGGGCGCGCCTGAACGGCGCGCCCTGTTTTTTGTAGCACTCCTTTGGAAATCTTCCTTATTCCCGCATGATTCCATTCGACCTCAAGAAGACCGTTGTCGCATGCCTGGGCGCTATCTGTGTGATGGACATCGTGTCCGTCGCACACGCCGCTTCGGTTGTGCCGCCTGGGTTCGAGGACATCGTGACGGGGCAGGACGAGCGCATCAACGTCAACTTTCTGGGCAAGCCGCTCGGCTTGTTCCGCGTGTTCGTGACGCCGGATGCGGTGCGTTTCGAGGATTCCGCCCGCCTGTTGCAGGCGCTCGGCTCGCAGCTGAACCCGGCGACGGACGTGTCGACGATCGGCGACGCGCTGTCGAAGTCGATGGCGCGCAACGGCAACCTCGCCTGCGCGGGGCCGGCGGGCGTGAACGGCTGCGGGTATGTCGACACCGACAGCGCGGCCGTGATCTACGACGAAAGCGAAGGCAACATCGAGCTGTTCCTGTCGCGCGACTGGGTGAGCGTCGAAGAGCGCGACCAGCGGTTTCGCGAGCCGTCTCCGATGACGGAAAACGCGCTGATCCATCAGCAGACGATCAACCTGTCGGGCGGGCGCGGCTACGAGAGCCTGTCCGTGTCGGGCACGGGGGCGCTCGGCATCACGCCGAAGAGTTTCATCGGCGGGAACTGGAACTTCACCCATACGGGCTATTCGAGAGGATCGGACAGCCACGTCCAGCTTCAGGATCTCTACTACCGCCACGATCTCGGCACCGAGCATTACGCGCAGGCCGGCCGGATGGACAACCGCAACCTCGCGAGTGCGCTCGGCGGCAACTTCGGGTTCACGATGCTGCCGGTCGGCACGCTCGACGGCATGCGTGTCGGCACGACGCTGGCCTACGTGAACCCGGAAGTTGCGCAGCAGGGCACGCCGGTCACGCTGCTGTTGCCGCGTGATTCGCGTATCGACGCGTACCGCGGGAAGGAGCTGCTGGGCACGTCTTACATGAAGGCCGGCGTCAATGCGCTCGATACGTCTCGCTTTCCGGAAGGCACGTATCCGCTGACGCTGCGCGTGTTCGAGAACGGCGTGCAGGTGCGCACGCAGACAACGCCGTTCACGAAGACGGGCGGCGGTGTCGATTCGCGCACACGACAATGGTTCGCGCAGGCCGGCCGCCCGTCCGACCGGGACGCGCCGGACGGCATGGCAGCGGCAGCCGGCGTGCGGATTCCGCTGTCGCGCGAAATGGCGCTGACAAGCGGCGTCGCGAGCGTCGGCCGGCACGTGTACAACGAGACGGCGCTGGAGTGGCGCCATGCATTTCCGCTGGGCGTGCTCTCCGCCGGCGGTTCGTTCTTCTTCGGGAACGACGGTTCGCGCGGCAACACCCAGCAGATTTCGTTCGCCGACGGCGTGTCGTGGAGTGTGTACCGCTACCAGATGCGCGGCGCGGCGTGCAACGGCCCGGCCGTGTCGTATCGCGACATCGGTTGCTACGACATGCTGAACGTGACCGTGTCGTTTCCGATGGGAAACTGGTCGGCGATGCTTGGCTACACGTACAACAAGAGCGTCGGGCGGTCGCAGGACTGGCAGCCGGACACGCCGGATCGTCCGTGGGCGACACCCGTCTTTCGCCAGGGCGACCAGGTGTCGCGTGCGCTTCAGGCATCGCTATCGCGATCCTTCACATGGCGCAAGGTCAGCACGAACCTGCGCGTCGGCGCGTACGCGAATCGCAGCACAGGTGCCCGCAGCGAGTATGGCGGTTACGTCGGCGTGACGCTGTCGATGGCCGAACCCGCGAGGCAGCTCGGGCGCGCGTCCGCTTACACGTCGGCGGGCGTCGACGTTCGAACGGATCGCAACAGCACGACGACGAACTACACGCTCGACCGCAACTGGAACTGGCAGGGCGACACCTACCGGGAAGTCGCGATCGGCGTGTCGGGCTATGGCACCGAGAGCCTGACCGGTACGGTCCAGGGCCGCTGGAAGGGGCGCTACGGCGACGTCGCCGCGTCGGTCGCGAACAGCTACAGCCGCGACAGCGGCGGCAACAATCCATCGGTGACGGCGAGCTATTCGTCGTCGTTCGCGGTGGCGCGGCAGGGCGTGTTCCTCGGCGCATCCGCGTCGCAGTCGGATCCGCTCGCGGGGTTCGCCGTGCGGGTCGGCAAGCGCGACGATGCGAGCGGCATGGCGGCCGAGGTGCGCAGCGATTCGAGCGCGCGGATCAAGGTGGGGTTCGGGCAGCGCGCGCTGCTGCCGGTGTCTGCCTTCACGCCCGTGACGACCGAAGTGAACGACGCGGGCGCGCAGGCGTCCGCGGGCGCGACGAGCGTGACCGAGGGGCTCGGCAAGCGCACGCTGTTCATGGTGCCGGGGCAGCTCGCGTTGCGCAAAGTCGAAGCGAAGGTGACGTACACCTATGTCGGCCAGGCATTCTCGAAGGGCGGCATGCCGCTGTCGGACAGTGTGATCCTCAATGGCGCGATGCCGCTGATCGACAACGAAGGCGGCTTTATTGCCGAGCTTGATCATAAGGAAAACGAGCTGTTCGTTGTGGATGGTCCGACGCTGATGCGTTGCCCGCTGCACGTGAAGCAGCAGCAGGACGTGCTGATGATGGTGGGCAAGGTGCGCTGCGAAGTGGCCGGACCCGATGCGCTGCCGGCGTCGCTGCGCAAGCAGGCTCGCGTGCGCAAGCTGCTGGAGCATCGCTACGTGATGTCGATGCGGGCGCAGGCATTGGACGTAATCAACGCGGCGCAATGACGCGCACGCACGGATGCCGCGCGGCGCGACCCGCGATTTCGAGTACACAAGGAAGCAGTCATTCAAATGATTCAGATCAGTCGAATTCGCTGTCGGGCAATCGTCCTGGCGGTCGCGTCGAGCGCGATCGCGTTCGATGCATCGGCGGCCTCCCAGCAGCCGGCCAACCGCAACGATACTGTGGAAGCCACGCTGGATCGTGGCGCGCCGACGGGGGACGTCGTGGTATTCAACTACGCGTCGGGCGGCTATGACACGACGGATTTCAAGCGATGGGGGCGGAATTCGTGGACGTGCGAATCGGACACCGCCACGGCGACAGGTGCGTGTCCGAAAGAACCGGTCTGGATCGCGGCGGGCAGTTCGACCACGATCCGGCTTACGTTCAAGGAGGAAAAGACGGGCGCCACGGCCGTGCTGGAGCTTCAAGGAGAAAGTGCATACAGTCGCCACCGCGATTGCAACGGCAACGCCATATCGGAAGGCTTGTCGGCCGGGCGAACGCCAATCGAGATGGCGCAATCCGCTACCGTGGCAAATTGCCCAGCCATAGGCTGGGATGGGCGAAATGTTTTCGTCAAGATCCCCGTCGCGGAGCTGAAGAAGCTCCCGTCGGGCGGAACCTGGAAGGCGAACCTGAAGCTGAACCTGAGGCAATGGGACGTCGGCGGAATCAACCCGAAGATCGCCACTTTCGTGGCGTCAATCAAGCTGGACGTCACCGACAAGAACAACATCCAGGTTTATCTGCCGGAGTTCACGAGCGCGACGCCCACGGTCGACCTCAAGCTGCGCAAGCTGCCGAACGGCAGCCGAATGTCGGGCACGTCGAACGTCGATATGTGCCTGTACGACGGCTACAACTCGCAGAGCACGTGGTTCGACGTGTCGGCGAGCGACGGTTTGACGGTCGACCGTCGCGACAAGGGCCAGTATTCCGTGCTGCTCGCGTCGGACAAGAGCGGTGCGTACGAATCGCGTATCGACTACAACGTGAGCCTGACGTACGCAGGCAAGAACATCGTGCTGCCGAACAACGAGACGGTGCGGCTCCAGGGCGTGAACAACAGCGCCGGTCGCTCGGTATCGCTGCCGGGCATTTCGGTGCCGGTCGTCTGCACGCCGACGCCACTGACACTCGAGACACCGGAATTCCAGTCGGCCTGGAAGCGTCCGGGCAAGTACACCAACAAGCTGACGATCACGTTTACGCCGTCGTCAGCCAGTCTCTAGCGCGTTCGGCGCCCGTGAAGCGGCGCCGAGCGCCTTTACCCCAAACGAATCGATCATGGAAGCAAGGTTCTCCGCGCATCGCCCGGTGTGGCGCATGCTTCGCCACGTATTGACGACGATGCTGCTGACCTTCTCGGTCGGCACGGGCGCCGCGACCGCCTGCTGGAAGCCGATCTTTACTGAAGAGGAGCTGCGCTGGATCGGCGACCACCCGGTCGTCCATATCGCGGTCGAGGCGAACTGGCACCCGATCGAGTACATGCGCAACGGCAGACACGCAGGTCTTGTCGCAGGCTATCTGAGCGCAATCTCGAAGATGACCGGACTCGCGTTCCAGACCGTGCCGGGCACCGAATGGGGACACGCGTACAAGGCGCTCGCGTCAGGCAAGGTCGATTTGCTGCCGGGTGTCTGGCGCGAGCTGGTTCCGGACCGCATCGGCGCCGGTGCGCTGGTCAGCGCGCCGTACCTGGTCGGCCGGCTTACCGTCGTGACGCGCAACGATTCCGCGATGATCTTTGGTCTGCAACGGCTGAAGGGGCGGCGCATCGCGATCAAGGGGCACGGTGCGGTCGAGTACTTCGTCCGCCACAGTGGCGTGCCGCTCCATGTGCTCACGTTCGACACCGAGGAACTGGCGCTTGGCGCGGTCGCCAACGGCGAAGCCGATGCCGCGCTCGGCATCGACGTCACGATCCTGCCGATCGTGCGGCGGCAATTCACCGGGCAGCTTTACATGTCCGGCATGCTGGCCGACCGCCCGGTGTCGCTCGCGATGCTCTCGCGCGCCGACCTGCCGGTGCTCGCGTCGATCATCGACAAGTCGCTCGCGGCCATTCCGGTCAGCGAGACGGCCGAGATCACGCGGGACTCGATCGAGCTGGGCGACTACGGCAAGCCGACGATCCGCTCGATCGTGCATTATCGTGCGCCGGTGGTGCTGGCCATCGCCTTGACGTTGCTGACGTTCGCGGTGCTCGCCTACCTGATGTGGAAATCCCGTGCGGCGGCCATTCGCAGCAAGCGCGACAAGGCGATGTTCCTGGCTTTCGTCAGTCACGAAATCCGCACGCCGATGCAGACGGTCCTGTCGTCGCTCGAATTCCTGCAGCGCTCGCGGCTTCCCGTGCTGCAGGCCGGTCGCGTGGAGGCGGCCGCATCGGCATCCGAAACGCTGCTGACGCTGCTCGACGACATCCTCGAATATTCGCGCCTCGAATCGCGCAAGGTGACGCTGGCTCCGCAAACGACCGAGCTCGAGGCGTGGGCTCATCAAACCGTCGACATGGTGCGCTGGCGTGCGGAGCGAAAGGCGCTGGCGCTGAGGCTCGAGATTTCGGGGGCGCCGTCGTTGCACGTCCTGATCGATCCGGTTCGCGTGCGCCAGATTGCGCTGAATCTGCTCGTCAATGCGATCAATTTCACGGCGGCCGGCGCCGTTACGCTGCGCGTCCGCTATCTGGCGGCCCGCCACGGGCGCAACGGCGTGTTGCACCTCGAAGTGCGCGACACCGGCATCGGTATCGCGCCCGAACGATTCGGGCGGGTCTTCGACACCTACTGGCAAGCCGATCGTGCGCCGCAACAGGGCATCGGCGGCAGCGGGCTCGGGCTCGCGATCTGCCGGGAACTCGTCGAGTTGATGCACGGCTCGATCGCGGTCGAAAGCACGCCGCACGTCGAAACGGTATTCACGGTGCAATTGCCGGCGACGGCAGTGGACGGCGTGCCGTCGACACCGGCCGCCGCGGCGCCGCCGACACTGGCCGACGCAGCGGCAGCGCCGATGCATCGCGGCGCACCGCGTGTCCTGATCGTCGACGATCACGAAGCCGTGCGGGCCGCGCTGCAGGATCAATGCGACGCGCTCGGCTGTGTCGGCATCGTCGCCGGCGCGGGCGACGATGCGTTGCGGCATCTCGCGCAGGGCCGGATCGACATGGTGCTGCTCGATTGCAATCTGCCCGACATCGACGGTTATGCACTCGCGCGAATGATTCGTCAGGAGGAAACCGCGCGAAAGGCCACGCATGTTCCGATCATTGCGATTTCGGCGGAGTCCGGCGATGCGCACAAGGCGCGTTGCCTGGAAAGCGGCATGGACGGCGTGCTGGGCAAGCCGCTGCGGCTCGAAACGCTCCGGCAGGCGATCGCGACCTGGTGTCCGGCCGATGCGGATGGCGCACCGGTTGCGTCGACCGCGCCATAGGGCCGCGACGCGCGCCGGCAGCCGGGGCCCGGGTTTCCGGCCACGCGGGCCATCTATGTTTCTGCGTTGCCCGAATCGTGCCCGCGGGCGTCCGATCCGGCCATGTCGGCGCGATGCAGGCGCAACAGTTCGTCGCCGAGCGCCCGGATGCCTGGCGGCATGGGGCCGGATGCGAACTGCAGCCGGCGCTCGAGTTCGGCTGCCAGTTCGCTCGTCGCCGCATGGCCGGCAACGGCCGCGGCACCCTTGATGCGGTGCGACGCATGACGGGCGCGATCGGCATCGTCATTCGACAGCGCATCGCCGAGCACCGCCAGATCCGCATCGACGCTTTGCCGATAGATCGCCCGGAAATCGGCTTGTGCCGACCGCGTGTCCTGCGCCGGTGGCGCGATTTCGTCCGCCGTGCCGGCCGGACACCACAGGTCGATCATCTGGCGCAGCGCATCGAGCCGCAGCGGCTTGCCCAGCACGCCGTCCATGCCGCTGTCGAAGCACCGCTCGCGATGCGCGTCGCCGGTCGACGCCGAGATCGCGATGATGGGCGTGCGCGCCCGTTCTAGCAGGCGTTCGCTGTCGCGCATGCGTCGCACGACCGTATAGCCGTCGATGTCGGGCAGGTCGCAATCGAGCAGCACCATGTCGAATGCCGTGCGCTCGAACTGCGCGAGGGCCTGCTCGCCGGTGCAGGCAACCGCCGAGCGGCACGCGAGCGCGTCGAGTTGATGTTCGATCGCATGTTGAACCGCTTCGTGATCGTCGACGACGAGAATCATCGGGCCGCTCCCGGCCGGCTGCCGCGTGTCGGCTTCGACTGGCGCCAGTCCGTGTGCCGGCGGCGACGGGTCGGACGTCGTCTTCTGTGCCCCGGTCGTGTCGGACGCCTGAATGTGAGCGATGCGCCGTGCCGGCACGATCACCGTGAAGATGGTGCCCTTGTCGGGGCTGCTGCTGACGGTAATCACGCCTTTCATCAGGTCGACCAGTTCGCGACAGATCGACAGTCCCAATCCGCTGCCGCCGACGCGACGGTTACCCGAATGCTCGACGCGCTGGTAGGGCTCGAAGATGCGGCGCTGGCGTTCGGGCGGAATGCCGATGCCGGTATCGCGGACCTCGATCACGAGCGAGCCGGCATGGTCCGGCTTGCCGCCGAGATAGTCGACGCGCAGCGCAACCGAACCGGCCGACGTGAACTTGATCGCATTGACGAGCAGGTTCAGCACGATCTGCCGCGTGCGCACCGGGTCGATCAGCACGCACAGCCCGGGCGGGCACGCGAGTTCGAGCGCCAGGCTCAGCTTCTTTTCGTCGATTCGCCAGCGCACCATGTCGGCGCTGCGCCGCACCCAGGGCTCGACATGCGTGGGCTCGGGCGCGAGCGTCACGTTGTGCGATTCGAGGCGCGAGTATTCGAGGATGTCGTCGAGCAGCGTCAGCAGCGATTCCGATGCGGCCATCGCCGCGTCCGCGCGACCGGCCTGCTTCGGCGGCAGCGCCGAGCGTTGCAGCAATTCCAGCGACGACAGGATCGTATGCATCGGCGTGCGGATCTCGTGGCTGATGAAGGCGAAGAACATTGCCTTGTCGCGCTCGCTGCGCACGGCCGCGACGCGCGAGCGCCAGGAAACGAATGCGATTGCGGCCAGCGCGAGCAGGCCGGCTCCGGCCGCGGTGACCTGCCAGCGCCGGTAGTAAAGGATCGAGTGCAGCGACGGCTTGCCATAGTCGGCCGATTCGATCCATTGACGTGCGATGTACTCGGCGTCGCGCGCCGGGATCGCCGCGAGCGACTTGTCGAGAATCGAGGCGAGCACCGGCATGTCGGGGCGCGTGGCGATCGCGAGCGCATACGGGCTGTCCGGCAGGCCGCCCGTTACGAACAGCTTGTCGCGGTATTGCCGCTGCAGCAGCGGCAGGATGGACATGTCGGGGCCGATGGCGACGTCCGCGTCACCGTGGGAGACGGCCTCGAGCGCGTCGCGTTCGTCGTCGTAGGTCAGCAGGGTTACGGGGATGTCGCCATGGCGGATCGCGATTTCCAGTGCGCCCCCGCCCTTGATCGCGACACGCCGGCCGGCGAGATTGCGGGAGTCGACGAACAGGTTCTGGCGTTCGGACGCAATGACGAAAACGGTGCCGACGAAATAGGGGCGGCTGACGATGAGGTCGCTGCGGAGCAATGTGGCGCCGCCGCCCGCCGTCGCACCGGAGGCGGTGCCGGGGCCAGGCATTTGAAGTGCATCGGACGCGCCGCGCCAGGTCACGTCGGGAACGACGTCGATCCGGCCGGAGCGCAATGCGTCCATCGAGTCGCGCCAAGTGACGTCGTCGACATACTCGAAGCGCAACCCGCTGATCCGCGCGATGGCGTCGAGAAACGACGGCACCACGCCGACGACCTTGCCGTTTTCACGAAATTCGAACGGACGCCACCTCGAATCGACGCGGGTGCGCACCACCGGATGCGCGGCGATCCAGGCCTTTTCCTCCGCCGTAAACCGCGGCGCATCGGCCGCGTCTCCGGGCGCCGGCAGCAACCCGATCATCATGCCGATCAGGACGGCGCAACCCTTCAAACTCACCATGCTCACGTCCTTTCCTCGCTTGCGTTATCGTTCGGGTTGCAACCGAACCGGCCGCGATACCGGCGTGGCCGCGGCGGCGCCGGCCCGCTCCGGCGTCGTGGTTCCCGTCCATCGCGGCGCGCGGCGGCCGGGTCCGCATCGGTCGCCCCGACGAACCCGGGAGCCGCCGAAAAACGGGCTCGCCATCATAGGTCGCGCGCCAGGGAAGCGCAACGCCGCCCTGCGGCGGGGGACCAGGCCGAAAAGCCTCGGCCCCGTTTAGCCGACAGGGTTAAAAATTAGCCGGAAAGCCGGTAAGCTAACTCCAATAACCGATGACATCGATGGCCGCTTGCGACGACAAGCAGTAACGCACAGCCGGCTACGGTCGTACCGAAATAAAGAAAGGGTTAGCAATGAGGCCAAAGCACCAGCCGATCCGGGTCGTGATCCTGGACGACCACGCCGTCGTCCAGCACGGGATCGCCAGTTACCTGACGGAGAAAACCGGCATCGAAGTGGCGGCGAGTTTCGCGAAGTCGCGCGACCTGATTCGCTGGCTCGAAGCGAATCACGCGGATGTCGTGCTGCTCGACTATACGCTCGGCCCCGGCGAGATCGACGGCCTCAATCTCGTCAAGCTCGTCAATACGCGCTTCCCGAAATGCCGGATCCTGATGACGTCGAGCAGCGATACGCCGGCGACCGTCAACATGACGATGCGCGCGGGGGCGCTCGGCTTCTTCGGCAAGAGCGAGGATCTCGGCGAGCTTGCGCATGCCATCCGTGTCGTCGCGGGCGGCCGTTCGTACATCAGCGCCGAACTGGCCGCCCGGATGGAATCGAGCGCGACGCCCGACCCGCGCATGGCCGACACGAAGGCGGCGGGCGACGGCACGCTGCCGCCCGAATCGGCATCGTCTGCCGAGCTGCGCCTCAGCCCGCGCGAGCACGAGGTGCTGCGCTGCTTTCTCGCCGGCATGTCCGTATCCGACATCGCGTCGAAGTTCTCCCGCAGCCCCAAGACGATCAGCGCGCAGAAGCAATCGGCGTTTCGCAAGCTCGGCATTCGTAGTGATGCCGAACTTTTCGCATCCCGCAAGCTGATCGAGGAAAGCCGGACGGTTTGATCGACAGGCCGCCGCCGCGCGGCATCGAATATCCGCGCGTTCGTTGATCTCGGTCCGGATCGCCCCACCTGCCACGTTGCACCCCGAACGCATGATCCGTCGAATGCGGCTAACATGAACGTCGTGTTGCACGCTGCGGCCCGGCCATGCCGGTCCGTCATGCACGCACGCAGTGGCGGTGCGGCCGGCCGCCACGCCACCGACGAAGCGCGGGGTGCTCACCGATCGGCCGTTGCGCCTGCCTCGCTTCGCCCCCGGAATCAACAACAACCGAACCGGAGTGCAATACACATGAAGTTCTACAAGACCCTCATCGCAGCAACCGTCCTCGCCTCGAGCGTCAGCGCGCACGCGCAGATCGCGGGTGCGCAGCCGATCAGCGTCACAGTCGAGCAATCGCAGGCGCTGCTCGAAGGCTGGAGCGTGAAGAAGAGCGTGCTCGGCAAGGCCGTCTACAACGACGACAACCAGAAGGTCGGCACCGTGCGCGACCTGATCGTCGCGCCGGACGGCTCGGTGTCCGCGGCGATCGTGTCGGCCGGCGGCTTCCTCGGCGTGGCCGCGCACGACGTCGCGGTGCCGATCGCGTCGCTCGACGTGCGCAAGGGCAACATCTACCTGCCGGGCGCGACGAAGGAAGCGCTGAAGGCGACGCCTGCGTTCCAGTACGCGAAGGTGCCGTCGCCGCCGAAGCCGAAGAAGGTCGACGAAAAGCACTGATCGTCGATTCGATGTATCGCAGCCCGGCGCGCACCGCGCCGGGTCCGGCGACCGCCGTTCGTCGATGACCATGCGAGTCGGCGCAAGTCGGCGGGGGCTCGGCCTCGCATCATGGCTCCGGGCGAATTGCCCCGACGATCGATGCCGATGCGGCTGCGCATCGCGCGCGAACCGGCGCGGTGCGCCGCCACACGCCGTGAATGCCGCGCATGCCGGCGATCAGATCGCCGGCTTCTCTTCGTCCACCCACACCCCGTCGAACCCGAACGAAACCGGCCCGCTCAGGAGCACGCTGCCGGCGCCGTCCCATCGAACGGTGACGTCGCCGCCGTCGCAGGTCACCCGCACCGTATCGTCGAGCAGCCCGCGCCGGATGCCGTTGACGACCGCACCGCACGAACACGATCCCGAACCGAGCGGCACGCCGCCGCCGCGCTCCCAGATGCGCAGGCGAATATGCGTGCGATCGATGACCTGAACGAAATGCACGTTGGTTTTCTGCGGAAACAGCGGATGCGTTTCGATGGCGGGGCCGAGCGCCGCGACGTCGATCGTGTGGAGGTCGTCGACGAAGAACGTGCAATGCGGGTTGCCCATGTTGCAGGCGGCCGGCGCGCCGGGCAGCGGCAGCGCGAGGGTGTCGAGCGCGTCGGCGACCGGCACGTCCCGCCAGCCGGTGAGCGGCGTGCCCATCTCGACGGTGATCAGGCCGTTCGTCTCCCGCGAACACACGAGATAACCGCGGCGGGTCCGCAGCACGAGCGACGCCATGCCGGTTTCCCGCATCAGTTGCCGCGCGACGCCGCGCGTCGCGCTGCCGCAGGTGTCGAGCGGCGAGCCGTCGGCGTTCCAGAACGCGACGCGGGCCGCCGCGTCGTCGCAGTCCGACACGACGGCAAGCTGGTTGAAGCCGATGCCTCTGTGCCGGTCGCCCATGCGCCGCACGAGGTCGCGGTCGATACGCGGCGCGTGTTCCTGATCCTGACCGCGCAGGTCGACGATGACGAAGTCGTCGCCGTTTGCGTTCATCTTCTGAAATCCGATCGGCATGGCGATTCCGGCAGGGAGACAGGCGAACACTGTACGTGACTCGCCGTTCCCGATCAATCGCATGCCGGACCGGCGGTTTGCATGAATTTGTTCTTGTCGCTGCTGCGTCGATAGGGCGGCTGCGGGGTTTCCTTCCTTTGCGTTCCTGTCGGGCTGTATGGAGGGGTGCCGGCGATCGCCGCATCGAGGGACGGCGCCAGGATCTCGAGCGCCCATTCACACGATGGCTTTTTCGTTAAAACCGCCTCTATTCCAGGGGATTCGGTGATTTCATCCGGACGACGTGCTGGCCACCGCCACGCCGCCGAATCCCGTGCAAGCTGCCGATCAGCTATACGGGAGCAGGCAATCTCGGCATCGGCGGCGGCGGATCGGTCACCGTTCCGGACAAAGGCGACGTGTTGTCGAACGGCATCTCGCTCGGCAATTGCGCGGCCTCCGCGAAGCCGACCATCGGCTTGCGCGAAAAGGCCGCACAACCGAACGCGGACAAGACGCTGTTGTAGTTGAGCGCGCCGGCAGCCCGCGCGGTGGCGCAGGGTTTCAACCTCGTGATGACCGACGCATCGACCGGGGAGTGGATTGCCGGTGGCGATCCGATGAGTGCCGGGCAGTACCCGATGAAACGCTTGGGCAACATGGCGACGATTCCGCTGCGCGCGCAATACATCCGTAGCGGCGCCGCCGAGTTGACGTTCACGTTTCCGTGAGGGCAGCTCGATTCGCGGGCCGCGCCCTGCGAGATGGAGGGATGTCGACACAATGCGAGATCACAGCATGCGCTTCAACACATCGTTCTTCGACACGAAATGATGCTTGAGCGCGGCACCGGCATGCGCTGCCACCAGGGCCGCCAGCGTGTAGCAGGCGATCTTGTGGAGGGCGAACCAGTGCTCCGTCACCGGCCCTGCCGAGAACGGCGTCTTCACGAATACCGTCCAGAACAGCCAGTACCCTTCGGGCACCATCAGGTAGCCGCTCACGAGGACCACGGCGATGAGCGCATAGATCAGCGAATGCACCAGATGCGCGACCGCACGCTGCTTTTCCGGAATCGACTGAATTTCCGGCGGCGCCTTGCGGAAGAACGACCAGAGATACCGCAGCGGAAACAGCGCGATCAGGCAGGTCGCGAGCGACATGTTGAGCGTCGACACGAAGCCCCAGATCGCCGGTTGCGTGATGAAGTGAAGCGAGATGCCGGCAACCATCGTGTAGAGAATGATGGCCGCGAAGATCCAGTGCATCGCGCGGGAGAGCCGATCGTATCGGCGGACCTGGGGTGATCGGTGCCGCACGTGCGGCAGGGAAACGGAAGACATGATTCAACATCCTTGATCGGGTGTCGATCGGTGGATCGACATGATTTAAAGATGAGAATTATCTTGACCGTGCCGCGCGACGTAAAAGTTCATGAAGGATTTCTCAACGCGCGCGGCGCCTGCCCGTCACGGCCGCGCGGGCCGCGTTCGGCTGCGAACGGATCAGGTCCGCTCGAGCCGGTACCCGTAGTTGTAGATCGTCGTGATGACGAGCCCGTTCTTCGGCCGCAGCCCGAGACTCCTGCGCAGCTTGCTCACGTAGGTCGCCAGCGTCGCGTCGTATTTCCGGTCGACGACGCCCCATACGTGCTTGATCATCATGTCCTTCGACACGATCCGGCCGACACTCTCGAACAGCATCAGCGCGAGATCGAACTCGCGCCGGGCCAGTTCGACGGGCGCGCCGTCCACGGTGGCGACGTGCGTACCGGTGTCGAGCGCGAATTTCCCGACCTCGACGATCTTCGCCCGCTGCGTTTCCGGATAGTACTTCCGCGCCTGGGCGCTCACGCGCGCGATCAGTTCGCGTTCGCGCAGCGGCTTGACGAGATAATCGTCGGCGCCATTGTTGAGGCCGAACACGATGTCGTCCTCGCCGTCGTGCTGCGTCATCATGATGATCGGCAGCGCGTCGGCGAACGAATCGCGCGCCCAGCGCATCACGTCGATGCCCGACATGCCGGGTACGTCCCAGTCGAGCAGCAGCACGTCGACGCGCGTCGAGCGTACCAGTTCGACGAAGCTCTCGCCGTCGTGGCGGACCTCGGTTTCGTAGCCGGCCTTCTCCAGCCAGCGGGCCACGACACCCGCCTGCGTCACGATGTCTTCCAGGATTGCAACGATCATGTTGTTTCCGCTTTCAGTGTGCGGCTCCGGTTGCCGACGTGCCGGCCGCGTTTGCAGCACCGTCGCCGGGCGCCGGCGGCAGGTAAACGAAAATCCATTCGCCATACGTGTCGCGGTCGCCGAACGACTCGTACCGGACCGGGAACCCCTGGCGTTTCAGCGGCCGGCCGGCCGCTTCGCTGAACACGCCCATGATGCCGCCGTCCGGCGCCTTCACGAGCCCCCATCGGGTCGACCCGGTCAGCGGGTCGGCATACAGGCGTCGCAAATGGCGCTGGGTCGGCAAGGTCCGGCGATCCTCCAGCAACGCGTCGAGCGACTCGGGATAGCGGTTTTGCCCCGCTGCGCCGTAGTAGCGTTCGATTGCCGCGCGATACTGGTCGCCGACGAACAGCAGCTCGGCTTCGCGGTCGCGTTGCTGAACGGTGCTCCAGATGCGCGTTGCCTCGGTCATCCCGAGGCCGAGCGCCGCGACGAGCATCAGCACGCCGAGATACGCGATGCCGCGTTGGGTGCGCGGGCGTTGCCGCAGGTTACCACGTCTCATAGCTGCTTCCGTCGAGCGCGTTTCCCTTTGCGCCGCTCTTGATGTCGGCCACGCCGCCGCTGTCGCCGGCCAGAGGGCGCCACGAATTGCGCTTGCCCGTCACCGGGTCGAGCGGCACTTCGCGCAGGTAGCGATTTTCGACGAGCGCCTCGAGCGAGGCCGGGTCGCGGCCGTGGTCGGCGCGATAATCGTCGATCGACTGGCGCAGCGTATTCAGGTTGTGGCGCAGCACGGTTTCCTTCGCGCGGTCGCCCTGCTTCAGATAGCCGGGCGCGACGAACGCGGTCAGCGCCGCGATGATCGCCATGACGACGAGCAGTTCGACGAGCGTGAAGCCGGCGGTGCGACGCGCACGTCTACCATTGGTTGTACGGGACGCCATTGATGCCCTCCTTGCGGTTGGTGGAACGGATGTCGAACACGTCCTCGCCCGACGAAAAGGATGCCGGATCGCTCGCGTAACTGCGCGTTTCCCACATCTCGTCGGGCGCCTTGCCGTCGCATTCGCACATCGGATCGGCGGGAATCTTGCGCAGGAAATACAGCCGCGCGCCGTTCGGGGAAGTCTTGTCCTCGACGCCCTCGACCAGCGTGCGCAGATCCGGCGGATAGCCGCTCGCGTCGGCGCTGTGCTCGATCCGTCCTTCGCCGGCCGCCGCCTTGTAGGCATCGAGCGCCGACCGGATGACGACCAGCGCGCGGCGCAGCTCGGTTTCGTCGGCGCGGCGCCTGGCGAGATCGGTCAGCGGCAAGGCAACGGTGGCGAGCAGCGCAAGCAGCGTCAGCGCGACCATCATCTCGATCAGCGTGAAGCCGCGCGCGCGGCGGCGCCGTACGGCGCTCATGCGACGCTCCAGGGGCCGGGCAGCCGTCCGGGCGCGTCGGCGTGCAGGGTCGATCCGGGCACGGCGCCGCCGTTGACGGACGCCATGAACGACACCAGCGAGCCGATCAGCGAGCGCACCATGGCCAGCAGCCCGCGCTTTTCGGTCGCGGACGCCGCCGCGTCGGCCGGCAGGTCCGCCGCCGCGACGACGGCGGCCTCGG